>JAKPSO010000746.1 GCA_029571495.1 Pseudomonadota bacterium | reverse complement strand
AGCTGCGGATACGCGGCGGCAATGTCGGTCCCGAGCGCACGCAATTTTTCGATGTATCCCACGCCGCGATGTTCGTCGTGAATCACGCGTTGCTGCGCGAGGCCGTTGGCGTCTTTCCACGAAATCACGCCGCCGTTTTCGGTGACGCAGGCTTTGATCGGCCACGTCGAGAGCATCACATTGCCCCAACCCGATGGCCTGCCCGTGACCGGCACTGCGGTGACGCCCGCGTCGCGCAGCGCGAACAGCGTGGCGTAGGTCGCGGCGTGCATTAAGCCGTGCGTCGTAAACGTTTCATCGACGTCGAAAAGCAGGAAGTCAATGGGCGCGAGCGCGGCATCATTGAGCGCGCTGAGTGGCTGCATGCGGGCTGCGTGCTGCATCAGATTTTCTTGGCTTGCCTTTGACCTGCGAGTGCCCGCTCAACGGCGGCACGAATGCGCGGCAACGTTTCATGAGACGCCAACAGCGCTGTTTTCGTGCGCCGTTGCAGCATCGCGTCAACCGAGCCCGCCCATTCGTGATCGCGCAGGTACGGCAACTCCTTCTCGGAGATCGTGTCGTCAAACACTTCGCCCATGTTCGCGTCCGCACCCACAAGCGCGTCCGCGTCCAATCCGTAGCGCGCGACGAGGCGGCGCGCGTAGTGGGCGCTGAGGCCGCGCCGGTGCAACGCGCGCGTGAGCGCTTCGAGCGCGCTATGCGTGGCACCCGCCTGAAAGGGTGTATCGGTCCACGATGCTTTGCTCGCGGACGGGAAAAACGGCAGGAGCTTTTCGATCGCGTGCTCCGCGAGCTTGCGATATGTCGTGATTTTTCCGCCGTAAATATTGAGAAGCGGCGCACCGCCGTCGTCAGTGTCGAGTTTCAACGTGTAGTCACGCGTGATGGCCGACGGATCGCCAACGCCGTCGTCGTAGAGCGGCCGCACGCCCGCATATGTTGCGATGATGTCTGCGCGCGTCAAAGGCTTGTTCAGGTAGGTGTTCGCGAGATCAAGCAAATAGTCAGTTTCGGCGTCCGTGATGCTCGGCGCAGCAAATTCGGTGACGGCGACATCGGTGGTGCCAATCAACGAAAAGCGCTCGAAGTACGGGATGATGAAGACGATGCGGCCGTCTTTGTTTTGCAGGATGTACGCATGCGGCTTGTCGTGCACGCGTGGCACGATGATGTGTGAGCCCTTGATGTGGCGCACGGTTTCTTTGGTCGGCGGCGTGTCGATGGCCGAGAGCAAGTCTTTCACCCACGGGCCCGATGCGTTCACGATCGCACGAGCGTGGACGTCGCTTTCTTCGCCGTTGGATGTGTTGCGCAAGGTCGCTCGCCACAGGCTGTTTTCGCGGCGCGCTCCTTTTAGCGCGACGCCGACGCGAATGTCCGCGCCGCGTCGATGCGCGTCTTTGACGTTTTCGACGACGAGGCGCGCGTCGTTCACTTGCGCGTCGGAATAGACGAAACCACTGTGAAATTTCGCCTTGAGGCCCGCGCCCCAATGCGTGTCATGCGTCTCATCGAGCGTTGCGGCGAATGACGTTGGCAGCGTTTGCTTTTGTCCGCTCCAGCCGCCTAGTCGGTCGTACAAAAAGAGGCCCGCGCGCAACATCCATTTGGGTCGCAAGTGCGGTTCATGCGGCAGCACAAATTGCAACGGTTTGATCAGGTGTGGCGCAACGCGCAAGAGCACTTCGCGTTCGGCGAGCGCTTCGCCCACGAGACGAAATTCGTAGTGTTCGAGATAACGAAGGCCGCCGTGGATAAGCTTCGAAGACCACTGCGAGGTGTGCGCCGCGAGATCGTCTTTCTCGACGAGCATGACAGAAAGTCCGCGGCCCACGGCGTCACGCGCAATGCCCGCGCCATTGATGCCGCCGCCGACAATTAGGAGATCAACGGGTGGCGTATCGGTGCCGGATTTCGGGGACTGCGGTACTTGCATTTGGCAATGCTAACGAAGTAGCCCGAGGTTGTGCGGACTCGCGCGTCGTTTGTAACGCGACGAGGCGACCGAGATGTGCGCCGCGTGGCCGCTGAAAATAAAAAAAGGCGACCGAAGTCGCCCTCTTTCGTTCGCGCGTTGCGCTTAGTGCTTGCGGAGTTTGCGAATCGCGGCCAGTTGTGCGACCGCGGAGGCAAGTTCTGCCTGCGCAGCAGCGTAGTCGATTGCGGCGTCTTTGTTGCGCAGCGCTTCTTCTGCGCGGGCTTTAGCTTCGTTGGCCTTGGCTTCGTCGAGGTCGTGGCCGCGGATCGCGGTGTCGGCAAGCACCGTCACCACGTTCGGCTGAACCTCAAGAATGCCGCCAGCAACGAACACGAATTCTTCCGTGCCATCGGCCTTTTCGATGCGCACCGCGCCCGGCTTGATGCGGGTAATCAGCGGCGTGTGCTTCGGCAAAATGCCAAGCTCGCCCGATTCTCCGGGCAGTGCCACAAATTTGGCCTCGCCCGAAAAGATCGAAGCTTCAGCGCTGACGACGTCTACGTGGATGGTGCTCACTGTCAAATCCTATCGTCCGTTGTACGGAGAGTAAGTTGAATTAATGATTCGGATGCAGTGCTAGGCATGCCGCCGCAGACAGTACGTTAGTACCTCATTTGGCAAACTGCGGGCGGCACAACGACGCAATGCGCCGAACTCATTAGTTCAACGTTTTTGCCTTCTCGAAGGCCTCTTCAATCGTCCCCACCATGTAGAACGCCTGCTCTGGCAGATGATCACATTCGCCGTTGACGATCATGTTGAAGCCGCGAATCGTGTCTTTGAGGGACACGATCTTGCCGGGTGAACCGGTGAACACTTCAGCGACGTTGAACGGCTGCGACAAGAAGCGCTGAATCTTACGAGCACGGGCCACGGCCAGTTTGTCTTCCGGAGCGAGTTCGTCCATGCCAAGAATCGCGATGATGTCACGCAGTTCTTTGTAGCGTTGCAGCGTCGCCTGAACCGAACGGGTGCAGGAGTAATGCGCTTCGCCAATGACGAGCGGGTCGATTTGGCGCGACGTAGAGTCGAGCGGATCCACCGCCGGGAAAATACCGAGCGAAGCGATGTCGCGCGAAAGAACCACGGTGGCGTCCAAGTGTTGGAACGTCGTCGCAGGAGACGGATCGGTCAAGTCGTCGGCTGGCACATACACGGCCTGAATCGACGTAATCGAACAGGTCTTGGTCGAGGTAATACGCTCTTGCAGACGGCCCATTTCTTCGGCCA
>JAKPSO010000722.1 GCA_029571495.1 Pseudomonadota bacterium | reverse complement strand
TCGGCAGCGCTCTGGCAGACCCATCGCCCGATTTTTGTACCGATGCGAATAACGCGGCGTCACGCATCGACCCAGGAATAGTAGGAAGCGCAGTCGGTGCAGGCGTGGTCAACTGCGCGACCATCGCCTCAAAAGCTTGATTGAACTCCGCGCCTTGCGCCGCCGCGTCACGGCGCAACGTCACTCGCGCTGATTCGTCAGCTTTCAACCACGCATCCGCTAGGCTCGCGAGATTGCGTAGTTGATCAGTGGTTAACGGCATGTCCCCGCTCCCGCGCTTGTCAGCACACGCTGAGCGCGTGGTTGTCGTCGCTCAAAGTATGCCGGATTCGCTGCTTACCGTTCGTGCGCATCGCCCGCTGTTCCATCCAAAATCGCCTCGATGGCTTCATGACCCAAAACAGAGTGCAGCGAAACTCTCACCGGACGGAATTCGGCAGAAAGCACTCGGGACACACCAACGCTTCCGTTCTCATCACGACAACCCCTTGAACGCAGGATTACCGTCCACGTGCGATGTGCTTTTTCAAGAAAATAGCGTACAGGCAAGACAATGCTGCCATGCCCACTGAAGACGTCACATGGTCTGTCGACAGGGAGCTGTGTAGCGCCCGCCGCGACAACAATCGCATCGCTAGGCAAACGAAGACCGTCTGCCTCCTGGTCGATGCTTGTCGCCACAAAAATGAACTCAATCGTGTCAATGTGTACATTGTGGAAAGTGCGGTACTTCGCTTCGACCATCGGTTGAAAGTTGTAATCGAAGGTCACGATCATCGTGCCGTCAAACCCCACGCTACGCGCTACGACGTTAAGTACGGTCCCTCCCCGCGTGCCGAGGTCCCCGGTCAACATTACTGGTGGCATTCTTTTGCTCCTATCGATAAATATTCACAACATAGCGACCGACGGTCGCTCAGACTCAAAACAATCTGACGTGCCGCTTCAAAGCACAATCGGCATCTCACTCCACTTCACACTCGCAGGGCGCGCACGCAGCCATTGCGTGAGCTCGGATGATCCGTGCTGCCACGCGAGATCGCGATCAATACGCGCAGCCAACGCAATGCGCTGAGCCTCAGCCAGCGGTGACAAATACTCTTCGCTCCATAGCGCCTGATACGCCCGCGCTACAACCGACACATAATAATCTTCATCGAAGTCTTCTTTGAGCACGACGGTAACCGGCGCGATCAGCGCGCTTGCCGTCGCGATCTCGCCGCGTTTCGCGTGCAAGCACGCGCGGAGCAATCGTGCGACCAGTACGCGACCGCTGCGCGATGCGAGGGTGGTCCCACTCGCGCCATCAACGGTGTCCAAAATGGCAGCAACCTCATCCAAACGATCTTCACGTAGAAGCGCCTCGGCCAACGCGAGCGCCACAAAACTACGACCGGCCGCGTTCTGCGGCCCCGTGTCGAAGAGTGTTTGGAACGCGCGCTGTGCAACGTCTGTGTTGCCTGTATACATAGCGATGCGTGCGTTCACAAAATCATCTGCGCGCTGCCGTTCGAGCGCATCAGGTGCGTTGGCGTCGCGTACGCTTCGCGCAGCGGTACGCGCGGTTTCGAAATCACCGACGCGAACAGACGCAGTAGCCAATGTATTGAATGCATCCAGCGTAATGGGATGGTTCGCACCCAGTCGCTGTTCGCTTTCTTTCAATGCCGCCCGCGTAGCTTCAATGGCCGGTCTGAACTTGCCCTGTCGCATCAGCACGTGCGCAAGCGAAGACGACGTTTCGAGCGCCGCCACAGGTTTTCGGTTGTTGGTCGCGCGATAGCGTTGCAACGCTTCGCTGTAGTGCTTCCGCGCTGCATTCAAATCCCCAGCATCCGCTGCGGCATAGCCTTTTACACGCAGAGTGTCGGCCAATGCATCGGCGGCTTCAGGCGTCTCGAGCTGACGAAGGCGGCCCTCTGCGTCGTCAAGATGCTTCAACGCGATTTTCGGATGGCTTCTGGAACGCTCGACCTGTCCGCGCATAAAACTTAGCTGTGCCGCGTAGAGTTCAGCATTTGGTACTCCACCGTCAATCACCGCCCGCAACTCTTCGCAGTATTTCTCCGCAACGTCCAGTTTGGTCGAATCCGTCCCGGCAGCAAAGGTCTGCGCTTCTGCCAGCTGCACGAGTACGGATGCGAGTCGCGCGCGGTCGCCAAGTCGAAGTGCTTCCGCCTTTTCGTTGCCTAACAGCTTCAGCGCCTTGTCATATTCGCCGATCTCGTTGTAGAGCCCTGCCATTGTTCGATTCGCGGTTCTCCGTGACGTAGCGTCCAAAAGGTTGTCGGTATCAACAAACTGCGCCGTGCGATCAAGAAGCTCGTTCGCCGTGAACGTACGCGTCGCGGCGACGTCGGGACTCATACCCCGAAAGAGATGTCGGAGCAGCGAGTCCACCGCTTGCGCGCGCCCTTGGCTTGCTTTCGCCTGTTGTTGCTGTCGTAGCGCGTAGCCTCCGATGATCGCCACTGCGGCTATTCCTGCGGTGGTTGCAGCGAGCGCGACACGATGGCGCCTCGCATATTTGCTCACGCGGTAGAG
>JAKPSO010000714.1 GCA_029571495.1 Pseudomonadota bacterium | reverse complement strand
ACGCGCCCTGCTCGCTCGGCGACTGCGCACGGCAATACGCGATGAGATTTTCGATGTCGTGCGACTTGTCGAAAACGACGTCGGCCCCGAGCGCAATGCACCGTTCGCGCGCTGCGGCCGACGCATAGTTGGTGAGCACTGCGACCTTTTTCGACGCGTGACGCCCCTCAATCGCCGCGAGCACGCCAAGACCATTGCCCTGATGCAAGAACAAATCAACGACCGCGAGATCCCATTGATCTGCGTGCGTTCCGAGCCAATCAACCGCTTCTTTCTCGCCCCGCGCGCTGCCGCAAACGACTACGTCCGCAAGCTCAATCAGCGTCGCCGCCAAGTTGTCGCGAATGATGATGTTGTCTTCGACGAGGTAAATTCGGAGGGCCAAGTCATTCACCCAATGTGATTGCAAAGTGCCGTGTGGCGGACGTTTAGAAACCACGATCAACTCGTGGGCAAAGCTGTTGTGAGCTTACGCACGCTCGCATTCCCATCGATCAGACAACTCGCTGATCGCGTGTAGGACAACGCCTACAAACCACCGACTTCACGGACTCGATTCTGCGGAATACCATCTACGTCTTTCGGAGCGTGCGAAGTACTTGCTTGTAGTCCCTAGAACGACTGTACATCAACCACCGTGACGTCGGTGGTGGTGTAACCGATACCTGTTCCGAAATCGTCGTATGTGGCCTCATGGACGGACGCTTTGACAATGCCGATACCTTGAACGACCCAAGTGGTCGTTTGCCGATCCATTGTCAATCCCAGGCTTGGATATTGGGTTGCCAACTGCGTCGAAAACCTACACGCCATGTAGGTGCGACCCAACACCGAAACCGGTTCTTGGCCCAAAAATATGACCCCGCCAGTTTGCCGTGGGGAGTCTAGCGTGGCCGCGGACTCATAAGATGCATAGCGATTGATGTAGACGATCTGACCAGGGGCCATGTGGCGCGGAATCACAGTGGGTGGAAGGAAATATCCTTGTGACGATCCGCTTTCGCTTTGTAGGTTAAAGCCCACCTCGGTCCATGAGTCGACCGCGTCTTCAATCATCGTGGTTTTAACGTCGCCAAAGTCGTATTGCTCGAACACGGGCTGAACGAGGCGACCACCAAACATGACCTTGGTCGAGCCGTAGTAGGTGACCCAATTGTCTGTGAGCCCATCACTGTCAACGGAGCGATAGCGCGCTCGAACATTGGGGAAATACTCCGTTCCGCACTGTGTCGGCGCTGTGAACGAAATGTCCGTCGCTGAGGCAGCGCAAAACGCGACCTCTTCGCCGACGAAACCCGCGAGCGCGCTCGAAGAAAACGTATTTTGGCTCGACGTGTACCGATGGTTCGCCGTTTTTCCGACAGTCGCCGCGCGAAAACTGCGGTAAATCGGTGTGCTGCCCGACGGACACTGCCCAGCAATTGGCTGCGCGATGGCGAAGTCGTAGCCTTCCCAATTGAAACCCGGCAATGCGAGCGCGAGCAACATATCGCAATCAGTTTTTTCGCGGCCGTAGAAGTGCGAGTTGGCAAAGGGCGTCGCGATGTTTACGTAGAAGCGACAAACACGAGCGTCATTTGGGGACGCGGCGGACGCTGCCACCGCGCGAAATGACATGCCAGTGCGAGTGAACGTGGGTTGTGCATCGAGGAGAGTCTGCTCGGCGTCGCGACCGGTGATGAAGTACGCATCCAATGCAGCGTTGTAATACTCAACCACCGTGACCGTTTGAGCGAGCGCAACGTTAATTGACCCCGCGAGCGCCACAGTGACAAGTATTCGAAATGCGACCGGAGTCATTTGCACTAATTTTGCGAACATGGTGTGAACTTTCATCTGATTTCGATTCGACCGTGGGATCGTGCGCAACTCGAAGCGCGTCGAAACGATGATAGGTACGCGTTCTTGACCACGAGGTAGGACGCCACGCCGCAACGTCGTCGGGCCGCGCGACGATGCGCGCTGTGCCTGCGCACATGACGCTGCGCCGTCCTACACGCTTGAGCGATTTCGTCTGGCGGGAGTGTTCCTGACCCGCGCTTAGGATGATCTCTGCCGTTCGACGTACACGTTTGAACGCTGTCTCTCTCCTAAGGAATCACTATGAGCAAACTATTGAAAATGGCCCTCGCGGCTTCGTTGATCACTCTTTCGACACACGCCTCGGCCCAAGTCACCTTTTATGAAAACGACAATTACTCGGGTCGGTCATTCACTGCGAATCGCGCCATCGGGAACTTTGCAAACGCGGGCTTCAATGAACGCGCCTCATCCGTCGTTGTACTCAATCAACGTTGGGAAGTCTGTGAAGACGCGCGATTTTCGGGTCGTTGCATCGTACTTCGACCGGGCCGCTACCCCTCGCTTTCCGCGATGGGCTTAAACGACCGCGTCTCGTCCGTGCGCAACGTGAGCAGCAATTCGCGCGTTGACGAAGATCGCTACGCACCAGTCGCCACACCGGTGTACGACAACCATCGTCGATACAACGAGCGCCTCTATGAAGCCACTGTCACCTCGGTACGCGCGGTAGTCGGGCCGTCTGAACAACGCTGCTGGATCGACCGCGAACAAGTTGGGCAAGACCGCAACGTTCCTGGCGCGATCATCGGTGGAATTCTCGGCGGCGTACTGGGCCATCAGATCGGCGGGGGCCGCGGGCAAGACATCGCCACTGTCGGTGGTGCCGTCGCCGGCGCGGCGATCGGTTCAAACTCTAGCAACGGATACAGTCAAAACGTGCAGCGATGCAGTGACTCAAACAATCGCGGTCAACCGACCTATTGGGATGTTTCGTACAACTTCCGCGGACGCGATCACAACGTGCAGATGGTCAATCCGCCGGGCCGCACGGTCACCGTCAATGCACAGGGTGAACCGCGCTCGTAACAACCGGCGCACGGCACTAAGCAGTTTTAGCCAAGCCGAAAGCTGCTAGGCCTCGCGGCGCGCGAACGCGAGATACGCCCCTAATGCCAGCATCGTGACGCCGGACGCGCGCGTGAGCATTCGCGCACGCGCCGCCCGGACCGCACTGGACTTGAGCAATCGATCTGCAGCGAACACCGCGACCACATCCACCAG
>JAKPSO010000690.1 GCA_029571495.1 Pseudomonadota bacterium | reverse complement strand
CAAGCTTTCCGGCGAAGAGAACGTTGAGCCCCAGCTTGTTGCGCGTCGCCGATAGGCCCGACTTAAGCTTGTCGAGCCAGCCCTTTTTCTCAGGTGCTGCAGGAACTGTGGGAACGACGGCCTCGGCAGACGACACGTGTAACGGAACGGGTGAGGTGTGCGGAAATCCCGGCTCGTTGCCGATGATCGCGGTTTCATTCAGGGCCGACTGCGTTGGATTCGCTTCGGGCGACGCCGGTTGTGTGTTCGACGACTCGTTGTTCGCCTTCTTTTTCTTAAACAAGCCCCACATGGAGCGCTTTCTGCATGGATTCGAGACAAGCGCGATTTTAGGCGTGTGCCGCTGCGGGCGACGTTTGCTGTCCGCTTTGCGTCAGGCCAAAAGGCGATACTTCCGGCATGACGATGTACAAAAATCAAGTTCGCATCATTGGCGGGACACACAAACGCCGCTTGATTCGCTTTCCTGATCTGCAAAACGTGCCCGGATTTCGACCGACGCCCGATCGCGTACGTGAGACGTTGTTCAATTGGCTCGGGCAGGATTTGTTGGGGCAACGGTGTCTGGATGTGTTTGCTGGCTCCGGCGCGCTTGCGTTCGAGGCGGCGTCGCGCAACGCCACGCAAGTCATCGCGATCGAATCGTCGCGACCCGCCGCGCAAGCGATGCTGCAAAACCAGCGGCATCTCGATCTTCCCAATCTGAAGATCATGAATACCGATGCGTTCGCCTTCTTGGCGTCGACGCCGGAAAAATTCGACGTCATCTTTCTCGACCCTCCGTTCGCACAGGATTGGTGGGCCAAATTGACCCCATTGCTCGCACGGGTTGCCGCGCCTGAAGCAAAGATCTATTGCGAATACGCGAAGGAGATGAAGTCGCTTCCGGGGTTCGAGCGCACGCGTGCGGGCCGCGCCGGAGCGGTGCACTATCATCTCTTCACACCACAATTGGCGCCGCCCAGCGAGGCAAGCGCTCCGCCACGGGAGGACTAACCATCATGCTGCGATGCATTTATCCGGGGACCTTTGACCCGCTCACCAAGGGTCACGAGGATCTGATCCGCCGGGCGTCGCGCCTCTTCGGCGAAGTCGTCGTGGGCGTGGCCGATTCCAAGCGCAAGGGACCGTGGTTCACCGCCGATGAGCGTGTGGCGATGGCGCGCGAAGTGACGAAAGACTTGTCGAACGTTCGCGTGGAGCGTTTTTCGAGTTTGTTGCTTGACTTTGCGCGCGAACAAAACGCGAGCATCATCATGCGCGGCCTGCGTGCGGTCAGCGATTTCGAGTACGAATTTCAGATGGCGGGCATGAATCGAGGAATGGACCCAAGCGTCGAAGTCGTGTTCCTGACGCCGTCGGAGAAGTACATGTTCATCTCGGCGACGATCGTGCGAGAAGTCGCGTATTTCGGCGGTGATTTCAATCGCTTCGTGCATCCCGCAGTGGCCGAGGCGCTGATCAAGAAAGTGGCCGAACGCAAAGCGGCGAACGAATAGGCGTTTCCCGTTCGTTCCGAATATCCGCGCTTCGTCGCATTCGGTTTGCCTTTGATTTTGGGGACCGATAGGCTCCACATCCATCGTGTGAGCGTCGCCGCGGCGAACGCATTCACGATCTAAGTAACGACTCGCGGCCGTGCCGCTCCGACATGTAGTTTGTGTTCGCGCCAAGTATTTTCGACGCAAGGGGATGGCATTGAATCGTTGGTTAAGTATTCGCAGTTTCGGGATCGCCGCCATCGTGTGTGCGCTCTTGATCGGCGGCAACGCGTGGGCACTGCAAGCCATTCCAACCACAGGCAAGATCACGCTTGACGGAAAGCTTGACGAGGCGGATTGGGCGCGCGCGCCGGTGTTCAACGAATTTATCGAGAACATGCCGCGCGAAAAAGTGCCCGCGGCGGTGCGTACCGAAGTGCGTGTGTTGTTTGACCATGACGCCCTGTACTTCGGATTGCGCGCGTACGACCCGGATCCGTCGCAGATCCACGCGCCATTCGTGCGCCGAGACAAAGTGTTCGGCAATCAAGACAACTTTATTGTGTGGATTGATCCGACAGGAGCGCGCAAATTTGCGCAATTTTTTCGCGTGAACGCGCGCGGCATCTTGGGCGACGGCGTGTGGAATGAGGACAGCAGCGACGAAGATTTTTCGCCCGACTTTGACTTCGAAGCCGTGCCCGTCATCTTGGCAGACGGATGGAGCGCAGAGATGCGCATTCCGTGGTCGTCTCTGCGACTGCCCCACCCCGCGCCCGACAAACTTTCGTTCATCGTGTTTCGCAACATGCCACGCGAGACGCGCATTCGAATGTCGACGGCGAGTTTAGGGCGCGACCCATCGTGTTTCTTGTGCGTCGCCGATGACCTCACAGGCATTCGAGATTTGCCGCGCGCTTCAGGTCTGACCATTGCGCCGTTCGTGACGGTGAACAGCAGTCGTGCACGCGAGGGCAACGCGCCAACAACAAGCGAAACGCGGTTTACGGCGGGTGCGGACGTGAAGTGGCGGCCCACGCCCGAGTGGGTGCTCGACGCGACGTTTCACCCGGATTTTTCGCAGCTTGAACTCGATACGCCGCAGCTCAAAGGCAACACCCGCTTCGCGCTATCGGTTCAGGAGAAGCGGCCGTTCTTTCTTGAAGGCACGGACTTGAATTCGACACCGTGGAACTTGATTTACACGCGTTCGGTGACCGATCCGGCATGGGGTGCGCGCGCAACGTATCGAAGCCCAACCACCGACGCGACAGTGCTCACGGTCAACGACAAAGGCGGGGGCTTCGTGATCATCCCCGGCACCTATTACTCAGACTATCGCGACCAAGGCCCTTCGCAAACGACCGTGGCGCGCGTTCGCCAGGCGTTCACATCGGAACTTGGAACCGGGAGTGTCGGCGCATTGTTTTCGGATCGAACCTATCGCGATGGCACGACCAACCGCGCCGCCGCGATCGATGGCATATACAAGCCCAACAACGAAACTAAGTTTCGGGCGCAGCTCTCTGGGAGCCAAACTGATGACTGGCAGACCGTGGGCGAGCCCAAAAAATCCGCTGGCAGCTTGGTCTATGTGGATGGGAATTACGACGACGGCGTAAAGCACTTTTGGTCGAGCCTCACGTCCGTGTCGCCCGGCTTTCGAAGCGACAATTCCATTGCGAGTCAGGTCGGGTACCAGATGCTGGCACTCGAAATGTGGCGCTGCGGCAAACGGGAAGGATTTTTCTACAACATCTGCCCAGGTTTGGCGGGTAGGGAGCAACATACGTGGAGCGGCGAAGTGTTGAACCGATGGCTCACACCAGTGCTCTACATGAACGGTAACCGCAATTCTGAATGGAATATGCAACCGCGTTTGCTC
>JAKPSO010000990.1 GCA_029571495.1 Pseudomonadota bacterium | reverse complement strand
CCTGGCGATGTCGGTGGCAAGCGCCCAGACCGCGCGGCGCTCGTCTACAGCCAGCGCTGCCGCGAGGCGTACAAAGACGTGCCGATCGTGCTCGGCGGCATCGAAGCGTCGCTGCGGCGCATCGCACACTACGACTATTGGTCCGACAAAGTGCGCCGCTCGGTGGTCGTCGATGCGAAGGCGGACATCGTGCTCTATGGAAACGCGGAGCGCGCGGTCGTAGAGATCGCGCATCGCCTCGGACGTGGTGAGCCTATCGAAAAAATCACCGACGTTCGCGGCACCGCGTTTGTGCGCAAGAGCGACGACGAAACTTCGCGCGACTGGTTCGAAATCGACTCGACCGAGGTCGACGTTGCGGGAGTGATCGAGCCGAAAATCAATCCGTACATGATGAGCGCAGACCTTGCACGAGAGCAGGGCGGCGCGTGTGTGCAGGGCGAAAACGCGGTGGACGCCAGCGAGCTGGGGGCTTTGTCGCCGACGCAGCGTCGCGATCAATCGGTGCGGCCTTTGAGCTTCGTTCCCAACCCAAACCTCATAAGCCTTAACGGCAAACCAAAAGCGCCAACCCGCGAGCGTTCCGTCATTCGTCTGCCGAGCTATGAGCAAGTCAAAGACGATGCCGTGCTCTACGCGCACGCAAACCGCGTGCTGCACCTCGAAACGAATCCGGGCAATGCGCGTGCGTTAGTGCAGCAGCACGGCGAGGGCGTGACCTCGCGCGACGTGTGGATCAACCCGCCGCCGATTCCGCTCACGACCGCCGAGATGGATTGGGTGTTTGATTTGCCTTACGCGCGCAGTCCGCATCCGCGCTACGCCGACGAGCGTGGTCGACACGACGGCAAGACCAAAATTCCCGCGTGGGAGATGATTCGTTTCAGCGTGAACATCATGCGCGGTTGCTTCGGAGGCTGCACGTTTTGTTCGATCACCGAGCACGAAGGCCGCATCATTCAGAGCCGCTCCGAAGACTCCGTGATCCGCGAAGTTGAAGCGATTCGTGATTCGGTAAAAGGCTTCACCGGCGTGATCTCGGACCTCGGCGGCCCGACCGCGAATATGTATCGCATCGGTTGCAAATCGCCGGAGATTGAGGCGGCGTGCCGGAAGCCCAGCTGTGTGTATCCGGGCATTTGCAACAACCTCAACACCGATCATTCGTCGCTCATCAAAATTTATCAACGCGCCCGCAAGTTGAAGGGCATCAAGAAGATTTTGATCGGCTCTGGCGTGCGCTACGACCTCGCAGTCGAGAGCCCGGAGTACGTGCGCGAACTCGTCCAGCATCACGTCGGCGGGTACTTAAAAATCGCGCCAGAGCACACCGAAGACGGCCCGCTGACTAAGATGATGAAGCCGGGCATCGGCAGCTACGACAAGTTCAAGCGACTCTTCGAAAAGTACAGCGCCGAGGCAGGCAAGAAGCAGTATCTGATTCCGTATTTCATCGCGGCGCACCCTGGTACGACCGACATCGATATGATGAATCTCGCGATCTGGTTGAAGGCCAACGGCTTCAAGGCGGACCAAGTGCAGACGTTCTATCCAAGTCCGCTCGCCACGGCTACCGCAATGTATCACAGCGGTCGCAATCCGCTGCGCAAGGTGCGCCGCTACGTGCGCGATCCGGCGGATGCCGTGGATGTGGTGAAAGGCGATATTCGCCGCCGCTTGCACAAGGCGTTTCTGCGCTACCATGACCCAAACAATTGGCCGGTGCTGCGCGAAGCGCTGGAGAAAATGGGCCGCGCAGACCTCATCGGTGATGGTCCGCATCACCTCATCCCGCGTTGGCAGCCCGCGACAGACGGCACTTACACCACTGCAAGACGCAAAAACTCGACGCCTGCCGCTCCACGCAAGGGTCGCGTGCTCACCCAACACACCGGATTGCCGCCGAGAAAGATACGGTGACCGGCGATTTTTCGTGGGTGCGTCAACACTTACATAGAACTCAAGACTTATCTGATAATCTGCCTTTCCTGAATTCGTTCGAGTAGGCGCAGTCCATGTCTCCCGCCCACACGCCCGATTGGCGTCACCGCGCAGCCAATCTCACCATCGACGCGCGTGCCTTCATCGGTGGCAAACGATTTGACGCATTGAGCGGCGAGACGTTTGACGTACTCTCGCCCTTGCATGGCAAGGCGATCGCGCGCGCGTCGCGGTGTCGCGCTGACGACGTAAACGCCGCGGTGATCTCCGCGCGGACAGCATTTGACGGCGGCGTTTGGGCGACGCAACCGCCAGCACAACGTAAGCGCATTCTGCTGAAGTGGGCCGACAAGATTATCGCCGCTCGCGACGAGTTGGCGCTTCTCGAAACCCTCGACATGGGCAAGCCCATTCGCTTTTCGCACGCGGTTGACGTGTATTCCACGGCGCGTTGCATCCAGTGGTACGCCGAAGCGGTCGACAAGGTCTACGACGAAATCGCACCGACGCCCAACAACGCGCTCGGACTCATCCGGCGCGAGCCGATGGGCGTGATCGGCGCGATCGTGCCGTGGAATTACCCGATGCTCATGGCTTCGTGGAAGCTCGGCCCGGCGCTCGCGGCGGGCAACAGCGTGGTGCTGAAGCCCTCCGAAAAATCTCCGCTTACCGCGATGCGTTTGGCGGAGTTGGCCGTGGAGTCGGGGCTTCCGCCGGGGGTGTTCAACGTGGTGCCAGGTTACGGTGCCGAAGCGGGCGAAGCGCTCGCGATGCACCTGGGCGTCGACGCGATTGGTTTTACGGGCTCGACACGCACGGGCCGCAAGATGCTCGAATACGCGAGCCGAAGCAATTTGAAGCGCGTGTTCAACGAGCTCGGCGGCAAATCGGCGAACATCATCTTCCCGGATTTCAATGATCTTGATCGCGCTGCGGCGACCGCGGCGGGCTCGGTGTTTTTCAACCAAGGCGAGAGTTGCAATGCGCCGTCGCGCTTGTTGGTGCACGAGAGCATTGCCGACAGCATCGTCGAGAAAATCGTGGCGCAAGTGCCGCGCTACGCGCCGGGCGATCCGCTCGATCCGAACACGGTCATGGGCGCAGTCGTCGACGAAGCGCACATGCGAAGCGTCATGGGTTTTGTCAATTCCGGCAAACTCGAAGGCGCGCGCTGCCTCGCGGGCGGTACATTGGCGAGAGAAAAAACTGGCGGCTTCTTCATTAATCCGACGGTGTTTGATCACGTCAAGAACGACATGAGAATCGCGCGCGATGAGATCTTTGGCCCCGTGCTTTCGATCATTCGCTTTAAGGATGAAGCCGACGCCATTCGCATTGCCAACGATTCAACCTATGGCCTTCACGCGGGCGTGTGGACGAGCAATCTGGACCGCGCTCACCGTGTCGCGGCGGCGCTTCGCGTCGGCACTGTGCACGTCAACAGCTACGACGAAGACGACCTGACGGTTCCGTTCGGTGGATACAAACAATCTGGCAATGGCCGCGACAAATCGCTGCACGCCATCGATAAGTACACGGAACTTAAGACGACGTGGATTCGCCTGAGCGCGAAGTAGCGTGTCCGCGCGGCGAGGACGTCGTGCGTTGTGGTTTCTTATGACGCTCTCTCGTTACGCCGCTCTGGCGATGTCTCTTGCTGCAATGTCAGCGGGCATCACGTTCGCCGCGCCGCAGGCGCGTGCGGACACGCCGGTGGAAATTCACGACCGCATTGCTCCCAGCAAAACGTCCGTCGAAACTGATCGTCGCGTGGCGCTCACGCTAGACGCTTGCTCGGGGAAATTCGACGCTGACCTCATCGCGTTTCTCGTGCAGCGTCGCATACCGGCGACGATCTTCGTGACCAAGAAGTGGATCGATGCAAACGCGTACGGTGTCTCCGTTCTCAAGAAAAATTTGGATCTATTCGACATCGAAGACCATGGCGAAAACCACATCCCGGCGGTAATTGGTGCGGGCCGCAAGGTATACGGAATTCCCGGTGAGCCCGATGTGTTGCATCTGCGGCGCGAAGTGAGCGAGGGGGCGCGTGCCATCGAGGCTACGTTCGGCGCGGCACCTCATTGGTACCGCGGCGCCACCGCCGAATACGACCAACAAGCCTCTGATGAAATTCGCGCGATGCACTTCAAAATCGCGGGCTTCTCGGTGAATGCAGACGCGGGCGCGACGCTGCCGCGTGCTGCCATCGCCCGCCGCCTTCAGGGCGTCAAGGGCGGCGACGTGATCATTGCGCACATGAACAAACCCGCCGGTGACTCCGCTGAAGGGCTCGCGATCGGGCTCGCCGACTTACAGCGCCGCGGTCTGGAATTTGTGCGGCTTGACCAAGTCGATCTGCAAGAAATCGCGCCACCGTCGCGCGGCATGAGTCGCTGAACGGTCTTGCACGCCGCGCATCGGTCATGTGAAAATTTGCGTTACAGTTTTGTGCGTCCAATCACCGCCAGATGGTCGGTTGAGAGCATTTTTTTGTCTAACTCGACAATTGCGAAAAAGTGTCTCTAACGACCGTATATCGGTCGCTATCGCTAAAAAGCTGTAAGCCGTGACTATGGCTTTGGCACCGCCGCTGTGGCCGCAGCTAAGGCCTTCTTCGGATTGGCTAATGTGCGTCGCCCGTCCGCGGTTTTGTCGGCGGTGCTGACGATAATGTCGATCACTTGCGTGGGTTTCAGTGCCGGATTCACCGCGAGAATCTTCGCGGCCAGACCGGCGATTTGCGGCGACGCCATCGACGTGCCCGACTCCGCAACGCGATCCCCGCCGGGCAGGAAGCTCTCGACTTGGTAGCCGTTGGCGTGCACTTTGACGGTGGGCCCGTAGCTCGTGAACGACGCTTCGTCGCCCGCA
>JAKPSO010000681.1 GCA_029571495.1 Pseudomonadota bacterium | reverse complement strand
CCTGTCGCGGCGAAGATCGCGTTGAGCACTGCCGGTGCAGCGACTGCAATCGTCGGTTCGCCGACTCCGCCCCAGAAGTCGCCCGATGGCACGAGGACCGTCTCGACCTTCGGCATGTCGGCCATCTTGAGCGTTGGGTAGTCGGTGAAGTTGGTTTGCTCGATGCGCCCGTTTTTGACCGTGCACTCTTGATAGAGCGCAGCAGACAAGCCGTATACAAACGAGCCTTCCACTTGCGCTTCAACCTGCTGCGGATTGACCACATTGCCGCAGTTGGTCGCGGCGACGATGCGGTGAACCTTTAGCTCGCCGTCCTTGCTGACCGACACCTCGGCGCACGCCGCGACGTACGAGCCAAAGCCCATCGTCTGCGCGAGCCCGCGAAACACGCCCTTCGGCGCCGGTTTGTCGTAGCCGATGCGCTCGGCGACGGCGTTCAACACCGCCAAATGCTTTGGGCTGTCCTTCATCAATTTGCGGCGCAGCGCGAGCGGGTCTTGCGTGGTCGCGTGCGCGATTTCGTCGATGAAGCTCTCCAAATAAATCGCGTTTTGGTTGAGATTCACACCGCGCCAAAAACCCGGTGGCACGTGCGGGTTGCGCATCGCGTGATCGACCAAAAGATTCGGGAAGGTGTAGCCAATCGATGCTTCTGGGCCCGGCGGATTGAGGCCTTGAAAAACAACCGGGTCTTTGCCATCGCGCACCATTTGCGGCGCAACGTACGACAAAATCGACTGCCCAGAAATGCGCATCGTCAACCCGGTGATCTCGCCCTTTTCGTCCAAGCCCGCGACAAGTTTGCAGTGTGTGACCGGGTGGAAGCGGCCTTGCGCCATGTCTTCTTCGCGCGACCAAATCATCTTGATCGGCGTGTCGGGCATTTGCTTGGCGATGTTCACTGCGGTGCGGATAAAGTCCGTCGCGCCGCGCCGACCGAAGCCGCCGCCGAGGTGAATTTTGTAGACCTCGCATTGCACGGGTTTGAGGCCTGCGGCTTCTGCCGTCGCCGCGAGCGCGGCCTCGCCGTTTTGCGTCGGCACCCACACTTCGCAGCGCTCCGGCGTCCACTTCACGGTCGCGTTCATCGTCTCCATGCACGCGTGATTTTGATGCGGGTACGAGTACACGGCTTCGATCTTGCGCGCGGCCTTGGCGATTGCACCGGGTGCGTCGCCCACGCTATTGCCCACGATGGCGTCTTTCGCGCTGAGCCCTTCTTTCAACGTTTGCGCGAAGCTCGCGCTGGAGGCATTGGAGTTAGCGCCTTCGTCCCATTCAATCTTAAGCGCGTCGAGCGCGGTCTTCGCGCGCCACCACGTGTCGGCAACGACCGCAACGGCCGTGTCTCCAATGCGCAGCACGCGCTTCACGCCGGGGCGCTTTAACACCGCCGCGTCGTCAACGCTCTTGACCTTGCCGCCGAACACGGGGCATTCCTTGACCGCTGCGTTCAGCATGCCCGGCATTTTCAAGTCCATGCCGTAGACCTGTTTGCCGGTCGTTTTGTCGATGGTGTCGAGTCGCGCCAAACGCTTGCCGACTAGCTTCCACTCTTTCGCTTCTTTAAGCTTCACGTCCTTCGGCACTTCGAGCTTCGAGGCGGCGAGCGCTACTTTGCCGTAGCTCGTGGTGCGTTTGCTTGGGCCGTGCGTGATGATGCCTTTCGTAACGC
>JAKPSO010000655.1 GCA_029571495.1 Pseudomonadota bacterium | reverse complement strand
TGCGAATGCGACGCCGGGTTTGAGCAACTCGTTCTCATGCTCAATCTGATGTCGCTGGTACGCCTCAACGCCTTCCTGCTCGTAGACCGAGTGGCTTTCGTTGAGGTCAAACAGCGCTCGCGACGAAATCGCGATGATCAGTTTGTCAGCGAGGACGACGCTCATGCGGACAGCGAAACCTTAGGTGTATGCATGGACGATGTAGCCAGCGACAGGTGCGCCGCCCTCGTTGCGCAAGTCGAACGACTCGATATCCACCTGCTTAAACCCCGCAGCTTCGCACATGGCACGAACCGCTGATTCGCTATGCGCATACCGCATCGTATCGCGAAGAATGAGATCTGGCTCGCCCGCTTTTGTCGCCTCGCACGAAAAGACTAGCGCGCCATTTTCACGCAACACGCGACGAGCGTCTTTGATCGCCTGCGAAATTTCACCGACGTAGATGAAGACGTCGGCAGCGGTGATGACCTCGAATTCGGCGGTTGGCGATTCGCGTAGCGCGTCGAGCAAACTGACTTGGTGGAAGCGGTCGTACAGATTGTGTTTCGCGGCTTCTGCGATCATGTTGCCGGACAAGTCGACGCCGACGAGACCACCTTTGGGTTTCCCTAGATAGAGGCCAACGAGCCCAGTTCCGCAGCCGAGATCCAACACCGTAATATCGAGATTAGGGTAGCGCGCACGAATGATCTCGGCGATACGTTTCGGGGCTCGATACTTGAGCGCAGTTACGAGATGAGCATCGAATCGACGGGCGTATCCATCGAACGTGCTTTGCGTGATCGCGTCAGGTTGAGTGCTCGGTGTCTCGCCTGCGGCCACCGCAGCGTAGTACGCAAACGTCGTGTCGCTCGGGTCCAACGCTTTGAGAAACGCGAAATCTTCCGCCGCTGCCTTCATTTCACGTCGCGCCAACGCAGCGCGTCCGTGTCCCAATCTCACGACGGGGTTGTCGGGTTCGAGCGAAAGCAACGCGGAAAATTCAGACCACGCTTGATCCAGGCGTCCTTGGTCGAGATCGTTGTACGCGAGCGAACGACGAATCAGCAAATTGTCCGGCGCAAGGCTTTGCGCGAGGCGCAAATACCGCCCAACGCGCTCCACGTCACCTGCGACGTTGGCTACGCTCGTCGCCAATTCGATCACGGCGAGCGACGCTGGTTTCAGGTCGACAGCACGATCGGCTTCTTTCAGGGCGCGCTCGGTTTGCCCTTGTCGAATCAGTACTCCTGCCAATTCCACAATGCCCGGTGCCCAATTAGGAGCGAGGCTCACGACGCGCTCAGCGGCGGTCAAGGCCGCCGTCGGGTTGCCTGCTGCTTCGGCGAGCGACGCACCCATGAGGAATATGCGTGGATCGCGCGGAGCTTCTTTTTGCAACGCATTGAGTTGCTCAGCCGCTGCCTTCAGATCGCCCGATCGAATGTTTGCTTCCACTTCCTTTGTTGCCAACTGCACAGGGTCGAAGAGTTTGTTGAATGAAGGTGTGTCGCTCATACTGTCTCGGAAGGTTGTTTGTTCGTTTGGACTACTTCGGATGCTTCGCCCGCGTAGTAGTCGGTCTAATTGGATTGAATTTTCGGCCTGATTTACGACGATCGCGCCGAGAGTTTGTGAAGGAGCTTTCCGTGCAGTCCACCGAAGCCGCCATTACTCATGACGACGATGTGATCGCCCGGCTGTGCGTCCTTGGCCAGTACGTCAACTAAGGCGTCGATGCTTTTGTGATCGCTCGCTCGCGCACCCAGGCTGCCGAGCGCGTCGAGCACGTTCCAATCGACGCCACCTGAGTACGCGTACACGCGGTCGGCGTCGGCGAAGCTCTCAGCAATACGCGAACGCATCGCGCCAAGCTTCATGGTGTTGGAGCGCGGCTCAAACACGGCCAAGATGCGTTCACCCGCCGCCGCCGCTTTCCGCATTGCCGAGACGGTTGCTGCGAACGCCGTTGGGTGATGCGCGAAGTCGTCGTACACACGCACGCCAGCCGCCTCGCCGCGCAGCTCCAAGCGGCGACGCACGCCAGAGAACTTTGCGAGCGCCTCGATGGCTTTCGATGGATGCACGCCGACGTGCCGTGCTGCGGCAATCGCAGCGAGCGCGTTTTGTCGATTGTGTGCGCCCGGCATCGCAAGCCGCAATTCACCAAATCGTTCGCCACCAAAATCAACCTGCGTCTCACCCACAAAGTGCCAGCCCTGCTCGACCCCAAACATCTCGCGCTCGCTCCAGCAGCCCATCGCGAGCGTTTCGGCGAGTTCGACGTCACTGCCATTGCTGATAATGCGTCCCGTGGATGGCACGGTGCGCACGACATGATGAAACTGGCGACGAATGGCGGCCACATCCGGAAAGATATCGGCGTGGTCGTATTCGAGATTGTTAAGCACCAATGTACGCGGGTGGTAATGCACAAACTTGCTGCGCTTATCGAAGAACGCGGTGTCGTACTCGTCAGCCTCGATCACAAACGGCGACCCGTGGTGCGAGATGTCTTTAGATGTGTCACCGAGTTTCGCGGAGACGCCGAAGTCTTTCGCCACGCCGCCGATCAAGAAACCCGGTTTCAGCCCCGCATACTCAAGGATCCAGGCGAGCATCGACGTGGTCGTCGTCTTCCCGTGCGTGCCCGCCACGCCGAGCACCCAACGCCCGCGCAGTACGTGATCGGCCAGCCATTGTGGCCCAGATACGTAATCGAGATTGGCGTCGAGAATCGCCTCAATAAGCGGATTTCCGCGCGTGACAACATTGCCGACAACGAAGCAGTCGGGCTTCAAACTGATTTGATCGGCGCTATAGCCCTCAATCAAATCGATGCCCAACGCAGTGAGTTGATCCGACATCGGCGGATAGACGTTGGCGTCGCAGCCCGTAACCTTGTGGCCCGCTTCGCGCGCAAGCGCCGCAAGGCCGCCCATGAAGGTGCCGCAAATGCCGAGAATGTGGATGTACATACGAGAAAACTGCTATGCAGCCCGTTGTCGCGGGCCGCGGGGAAG
>JAKPSO010000646.1 GCA_029571495.1 Pseudomonadota bacterium | reverse complement strand
TAGCGGCGTGACGTGTACGCACGATCATGCTGCTGGTGCGCTTGCTGCTGCGCGTCTTGAATCCCTTGGCCTTTTGGCCCCAAGGCGAGACGGGGTGCATACCACCGTTCGTGCGACCACCCATTGGATGATCTACAGGGTTCATGGAAATTGCGCGCACTGTCGGGCGAATACCGCGCCAACGATTCGCACCAGCCTTGCCGATAACGCGTAGCGAATGCTCACCGTTACCAACTTCACCGATTGTTGCGCGGCAATCAACGTGGATCTTGCGCACTTCACCCGAACGCAAACGCAACTGCGCGTACACGCCCTCACGCGCCATCAGCTGCGCGGACGCGCCAGCTGAACGAGCGATCTGCGCGCCTTTACCCGGTTGCATTTCGACTGCATGGATCGTGGTACCCACGGGGATGTTGCGGATCGGCAGAGCATTGCCCACTTTGATCGCGGCTTCTGCACCGCTTTGGATGCTGTCGCCTGCGTTCAATCCCTTCGGAGCCAAGACATAACGACGTTCGCCGTCTGCGTAGCAGATCAGCGCAATGAAGGCGCTACGGTTTGGATCGTACTCAAGTCGCTCCACTTTACCTGGCACGCCATCTTTGTCGCGACGGAAGTCGACGATGCGATAGTGATGCTTGTGGCCGCCACCTTTGTGACGCGTCGTGATGTGGCCATTGTTGTTGCGCCCGGAACCACGCTTTTGCGCGACGAGCAGGGGTGCATGCGGCGCGCCTTTGTGCAAGTCCGAATTCACAACCTTGATCATCGAGCGACGGCCCGGTGATGTTGGCTTAACTTTAATGAGTGCCATGTTTATGCCTCCCCGCCAAAGTTGATTTCCTGACCTGGCTTAAGCGAAACGTACGCTCGGCGGGAGTCACTGCGACGCCCCATCGAGCGGCCGAAGCGCTTGACCTTGCCTAGACGGTTCAGCATTTGCACGCTTTCAACCTGAACTTTGAAGAGCAATTCAACGGCGGCCTTAACCTCCGGCTTCGTTGCGTCCTGCATAACTTCGAACACGACTTGTTCGTTTTTTTCCGCGACGAAAGTGCTCTTTTCCGAAATAACCGGAGCGCGGAGAATGGTCATCAAACGATTTTGGTTCATTTGTATGACTCCTCAATCTTTGCAATTGCTGCTTTTGTCAACAACACGCGTTCGTATGCGAGCAAGCTCACTGGATCGACGTTATGTGCAGCGAGTACAGACAGATGCGGAAGGTTGCGGGAGGCGAGGAATAGATTGTTGTCCACGCTATCCGTGACGATCAATGTGTCGCTAAGACCCATGTTCTTCAACGCGCCCGCGACCAATTTGGTCTTCGGTGCATCTACGGCGAAGCTCTCAACCACGTGCAGTCGATTTTCACGCACCAACTGAGAGAGGATCGCCGCCATTCCGGCGCGATACATCTTGCGGTTCACCTTATGAGAAAAGTTCTCATCAGGCTTGTTCGGGAACGCACGTCCGCCGCCGCGCCAAATTGGGCTCGACGTCATACCTGCGCGGGCGTTACCCGTACCCTTTTGTTTCCACGGTTTTTTCGTGGAGTGATGGACTTCAGCGCGCGTCTTTTGTGCGCGATCGGCGCTACGGCCATTCGCCTGGTACGCGACAACAACTTGGTGCACGAGCGCTTCGTTGTATTCGCGTCCGAACACTTCGTCAGAGGCTGACACAGTTGCGGCTGACTTGCCCTGCGCGTCAATAACTTGCAATTCCATGTTTAGCTCCTCACCGTTGGACTAACGATGACATGGCCACCGGCGGAACCGGGGATCGCGCCCTGAATGAGCAGGAGACCTCGAGCTACATCGATGCGAACAACTTTCAGGCCCTGAATGGTGCGCTGAGCGTTGCCGTGTTGCCCTGCCATACGTTTACCAGGGAATACACGACCCGGATCTTGCGCCATACCGATAGAGCCAGGCGCACGCGTCGTAACCGAGTTACCGTGCGATGCACGGTTAGAACTGAAGTGGTGGCGACGGATCACACCAGTGAATCCACGGCCCTTCGTAGTCCCGGTCACGTCAACGGTTTGGCCGACGCTAAAAGTTTCGACGCTGACCACGGCACCCGCTTTGAGGTCACCAGCTTCTGCGCGGAATTCGCGAGTCACTGAGCCAGATTGCACGCCCGCTTTCGCGAAGTGTCCTGCTTGCGCTTTAGTAACACGTTTGGCTCGCTTGTCGCCAAAGGTCACTTGCACGCCAGCGTATCCGTCATTCGCGACAGTTTTCACTTGCGATACACGGTTGTTGCTTACGTCGATAACGGTAACGGCGGTCGCCGATCCGTCATCATTAAAGACGCGTGTCATACCGACTTTGCGTCCGATGAGTCCGAGACTCATAGTTCACCTCTTCTTTCTTGCCGTGTACCGGGGGGCACACGGTGCCGGTTTCAATTGACCGGCATCGCTTGGGTAGTAATTCAGTGTTTACTGCACTTTGATTTCAACATCGACGCCCGCTGGCAAATCCAGTTTCATGAGCTGATCGACAGTCTTGTCATTCGGGTCAACGATGTCCATCAAACGTAGATGGGTACGAATTTCGAACTGGTCGCGTGACGTCTTGTTCACGTGGGGCGAACGGAGCACGTCAAAACGCTCAATGCGCGTCGGCAGCGGAACGGGTCCGCGAACGATGGCGCCGGAGCGCTTAGCTGTTTCGACGATTTCGGAAGCTGATTGATCAATCAGCTTGTAATCGAACGCCTTGAGGCGAATGCGAATTTTTTGATTTTGCACGTTGTAGCTCGATTACTTAATAATTTTTGCGACGACGCCGGCGCCGACGGTACGGCCGCCTTCACGGATAGCGAAGCGAAGCTTCTCTTCCATCGCGATCGGCGCAATCAACGCCACCGTCATCTTCACGTTGTCGCCAGGCATCACCATTTCG
>JAKPSO010000619.1 GCA_029571495.1 Pseudomonadota bacterium | reverse complement strand
AACGTCATCCTTATCGAATTGGCTCACCATCGCAGAGCCTTCGTCCTGTGAATACATCGGACAAAAGTCCGTGAGCTTGCCCGGCGCGATCAACACGCCCCCGGCATGCATGCCGACGTTTCGCGGCAAGCCTTCAACTTGCTCGGCGAGTTCCAAGAGCGCCGCAACATCTTCTTCGGTGCGCTCGCGCTCCATCAAGAGCGGCTCCGCTTCGCGCGCCACAATCGTGTTCGCGTCAGGCTTGTCCGGCTTCGTCAGCGTCGTCCACTTACCGGGTGCAAATGGGATGAGCTTCGCTACTCCGTCGACAAAGTTGTACGGCATATCCAGCACGCGACCACAATCGCGCACTGCCGCCTTCGCCGCCATCGTGCCAAACGTGGCGATCTGGCCGACGCTTTCAGCGCCGTACTTTTTGCGAACGTAGTCGATCACACGGTCGCGCCCGTCCTGACAAAAATCGATATCGAAGTCAGGCATCGAGACGCGTTCTGGATTTAGGAACCGTTCGAAAAGTAGGTTGTATTTGAGCGGATCAAGATCCGTAATGCCCAGCGAGTACGCGACCAACGAGCCGGCGCCGGAACCACGGCCCGGCCCGACCGGAACGCCATTGTTTTTTGCCCAACCAATGAAGTCCGCCACGATCAAGAAGTAGCCTGGAAAGCCCATCTTCACGATCACGCCGATTTCGAACTCGCAGCGCGCGACGTAACGCGGCCGCTCGACGTCACGTTGCGCAACGTCGGGGTACAGCACTTCAAGGCGTCGTTCTAAGCCCGCGAGCACTTCGCTTCGCAGATGCGACTCAATCGTCACGCCTTCTGGCAGCGGGAAATTCGGCAAATAGTTCTTGCCGAGCGTCATCGTCAAGTTACAACGTTTGGCGATCAATACCGTGTTGGCGATGGCCTGCGGATAGTCGGCAAACTTCTCGACCATCTCCGCTTGCGTCACGAACCGTTGCTTCTCGGTAAAAACTTTTGGCCGACGGGTATCGCCCAGTGTGTAGCCCTCGGCGATGCAGACGCGTGCCTCGTGCGCTTTGTAGTCGTCGCTAGATGCAAATTGCATCGGGTGTGTGGCAACGACGGGCACGGCAACCTTCGCAGCGAGACGCACTGAGCTCTCGACGAAGTGGTGTTCGTTCTCAAAGCCCGCGCGGTGAATTTCCATCGCGAAGCGACCCGGAAACGCCGCAGACCAAAACCGCGCCGCGCGCTCCGCCGATGCGGTTTGGCCGTTCCGCAGCGCAACGCCGACTTCCCCGTACCAACCTCCGGACAAACAGAAGACGCCTTCCGTCGACGCCGCGTCAGCGATCCATTCGCGTTTCAAAATCGCGCGGCCACGCACTTGGTTTTCGCGAAACGCGCGGGTCAGCCACTCGCACAATTTCAAGTAGCCATCACGACTCTCGGCGAGGAACAAGAGTCGCGCAGGCTCTTGCGTCGGGTCGTGCGCTTCGATCCACGCGTCAACGCCGCAAATGGGCTTGATGCCCTTGCCGCGCGCGGCCTTGTAAAACTTCACGAAGCCGAACAGATTGTTCAGATCGGTGATCGCTAGCGCCGCTTGCTCGTCCTTCGCCGCGAGCGACACGGCGTCGCTGACCCGCAGCGTCGAATCCACAATCGAGTATTCGCTGTGGAGGCGCAGGTGGACGAAAGAAACGGCGGACATTCGGCAATTTTACGGAGCCGCCCGGCCGCGCCCGCGCAATTGACCGAAAGGCGCGCCGGGCGGTAATTTGGCGCGCTACATCTGCTTAAACAGGTGTTGGTACGCGCGCGAGACTTGCAACGGCTTCGCGTAGCCCTTGATGTTGAGCGACACGTGACCGTCACCGTCGCGTTTGCTCGACGTGATGAAACGCACGTTCACGACGGTGCTGCGGTGCACTTGCCAGAATTGTTCGCCATCGAGCGATTCGAGCAACTCGGAGAGCGGCATACGGATCACGTGCTCGCCATTGGCGGTGTTCACGATAGTGTATTTGTCGTCGCTTTGGAAGAACAGCACTTCGTCGACGGCGATTTGGTAGGTCACGTCGCCGCGACTGGCGCGGATCCAGCGCATCGGTGCTTTGCGCGCTTCTGTCGGACCGTTGCCGGAGGCCGCACGCGACAGCAACGTCAGGAGCTGCGACATGTCCGGCAGCGGGGCACTTTGCGATAGCGCCGCCTTGAGGCGCGCAACGGTTTGCGCGAGACGGTCGCGCGTGATTGGTTTCAATAGGTAATCGGTCGCTTCATTTTCGAAGGCCTGCACCGCGTATTGATCGTACGCCGTAACGAAAACGATGCGCGTGTTGGCCTTGATCGCCTGCGCGACTTCGATCCCTGTTTGACCGGGCATCTTGATGTCGAGAAACGCGATATCGGGCTGCCGTGCCTCGATCATCGACTCCGCCTCGAGTCCATTCGCGGCCTCGGCGACGATTGTCAGCTCCGGCCACAAGGCCGCGAGTTTGTCGCGCAAGTCTTCGCGCAAGAGCGCTTCGTCGTCGGCTAAAAGTGCAGTTGGCATATTTTTCGGTGAAAGTCTGCGGTTGATGCAGTCCTCCCTTTAGAGAGGCGCGCAAGTGGGCGGATGGTTTTCCCGGTCAGCGAGTCTCGTAGGGAATTCTGATGGTGATTGCCGTTCCGGGATCGGCGTCAGCGACCGTGAGCGTGGCGCGGCCGTCATAGAGCACGGCGAGCCGCTCGCGCAAGTTCGCGAGACCCACGCCCGCGCCGCTGCTGTCGGCGTTGTTGCCGAAACCGAGGCCGTTGTCAGTCACGCCAAACACTATCGTCTCGCCATCCTTGCGCGCGTTCACAACCACGCGTCCGCCTTCGACCTTCGGCTCTAAGCCGTGCTTGATCGCGTTTTCCACGATGGGTTGCAACAGCATCGGCGGCAGCGGCGCGTTCGCCAAGCCATCTTCAGCAGTCAGTTCGAATTGCAAGCGTTCGCCCATGCGAATCTTTAGGAGCTCGAGGTAGTTGCGAAGCAGGTCGAATTCCTGCTTCACCGTGCCTTCTTGCGAACGACTCGCGGAGAGCGTTTGTCGCAGATACGCGATGAAGTTGTCGAGCATCAGGCTTGCTTTGTCCGGCGCACGCGGGATCAGCGTTTGCACGTTGGCCAGCGTGTTGAACAGGAAGTGCGGTTCGATCTGCGCTTGCAACATGCGCATCTGCGCCTGCACCAGTTGCTTCTCGCTGGAGACCACTTTAAGTTGCTCGCGCGCCATGATCTCTGCAACTTTCTTCTCTTCCCATTGTGGGCCGAAGAACGACGTGCCGGCGAATACCGAAAGGCCCTGTACGGTCACGCCGATGCCCCAGCCGATCATTGGCCAATGCGCCCAAATCCGGCCGCCCATCGACAGGTTGAACACCCAAAGCATCGGGATCACAAGGGCGTACATCGTCGCGTTGACGTAGAA
>JAKPSO010000610.1 GCA_029571495.1 Pseudomonadota bacterium | reverse complement strand
ATCTAGAAGCTGCGGCTCGTCGTGGCGCTCGGCGGTGAGAATGGCGGTCGCCAGCTCCGAAAGGTCGCGCTCGGCGTTCGTGAGTTCACCCGAAACTTGCAGCGCTGCTGGGAAGCCCATCAGCGCGGCCATGCGATAGGTCTCGATTTCCAAGAGCCGCTGAATCAGTCGCCCGAGCCCACGCGGCGAAGTGTTTCCCACAGACAGCAATATCCGCGAAAAACCATCCGGATGAATCGCAAAGTCCGTGTACGCCTCGCTGCCGCCATCGCCGACGGCAGAGCCAATGAGCGTCTCATCAAGCAGCATGCGGCGCACGAGTGCTTCCTGCGCGGACTCGCTCTCACCGTTCGTTAAGCCCTTGGGCGTCGCCCAGAGATGCATCGCCACCAACCGCCTTCCCGGCAGCGCGTCAATCCACGTCGCGGGAAGTGCGGCGCAAGCCGTGACTTGCTCGTCGGGCAACGCCGCCTCGTCGAGCGAGCGCATGAACGTCCAACTCACAAACTCGGTGTGCCGCTCCCAGCGCACGCGCACGCCACCGAGCGTCGGCAGCGTATGCCGTGAGTGCGACACCTGCGCGTCGAGCGCTGGCAAGTGATGATCTCGCAGCAACGACGACAAGTGCTCGCGGCTCGCAGTGCGCTCGTCCGCATTGGTCAGCATCACCACATGCGAAATCACCAACGGCGCGGTCATCGGCTCAGGCGGTCGCGCGTGAATTTCGTTGTGAAGCGCCGCGCGCTGGGGGTGATCAATCATAGATTTCCAGGTGCTCCGCGTTGCGTTCTATGTCGCTGCTGCCCGCTAGTTGCTGCATCGCCGCATCATAACCGTAGGCACGATAGCGTTTAACAACTTTTTAAGCCAATCGACCATCGGTTGGCGCATGGAGCAACAAAATCAACTTAGTCGAGTAGTCGCAAAAACAGTCCGCATCGACCGCCCGCTGGTGCATACAGCCAAAAAGCCGTGAATCGATGCTTCCACTTCCTCCACACACCAGTGCGCGTTACTCTGCCTTCGCGCCCGAGGCTTTCACCACGCGTTGCCACTTGGCAATGTCGTTCTTCACTAGCGTCGCGTAAGCCTCCGGCGTGTTGCCGACGACTTCAAATCCCAACTGCGCCACGCGCTCGCGAATCTCCGGCGTCGCGAGCACCGCGACCACATCGGCGTGCCACTTTGCGACTATCTCCTTCGGCGTTGCGGCAGGCGCGAACAACCCGAACCACGCCAACGATTCGTAACCGGGCACTGTGTCGGCGACCGGCGGCAAATCGGGCGTCGCCGCGAATCGCGTTGCGGTCGAAACCCCTAGCGCGCGAACCTTGCCCGACTTGATGTGCGGCAGGATCGGCGGCAAATTTCCGATCATGAGTTGCACTTGCCCGCCGATCAAATCAGCCACCGCGGGGCTCGAACCTTTGTACGTCACATGCGTCATCTCGATACCCGCAAACGCCTTGAGCATTTCGCCGTTGAGGTGCGCGGACGAGCCCGTGCCGCCCGACGCAAACGAATATTTCCCCGGTTCTTTTTTCGCAAGCGCGATGAATTCGGCCACCGTTTTCGCGGACACCGAAGGATTCACAACAAAAACGTTTGGCGCGGACGCGACGAGCGTGATCGGCGCGAAATCGCGCACGACGTCGTAGCTGAGTTTTGGGTACAACGCTTGATTGATCGCGTGTGAACCGGCGTTACCCATGATCACGGTGTAGCCGTCTGCAGCAGACCGTGCCGCGGACTCGGTGCCCACTACGCCGCCCGCGCCGGGTCGATTTTCAACGATAAACGGTTGGTTCCAGCGCTCGGTGAGCTTCTGCCCAATCGCACGCGCGAGAATGTCCGAGCCGTCGCCCGGTGTGCTCGGAACGATGATCTTCACCGGCTTCGACGGGAACGACTGCGCGCTCGCGACCGTCGCCACCGCCACAGCCAAGAGCGTTGTGATCCATCGTTTCATTTCTCTGCTCCTCAATGCGTTGCACAACTCGTTGCAACGATTATGCTGGCCCCATGAAAATTCGCTCGCTCACATTCCACGTTTTGCACGTCAGCGCGAAGACCAACTGGTC
>JAKPSO010000593.1 GCA_029571495.1 Pseudomonadota bacterium | reverse complement strand
CGAGGTCGCGCTCATACTCGTTGAGCGCAACACCGGTGTGCGAAGCCTTATGTTTGCGGATCGCGTCAGGCGTCCCTTCAAACAACACCTCGCCGCCCGCATAGCCACCTTCGGGGCCAAGATCGATCAGCCAATCGCTCGCCGAAATCACGTCCAGATTGTGTTCAATCACGATCACCGAATGGCCCGCGTCGATGAGTTTGTCGAAGGCGCGCAGTAGCTTCGCGATGTCTTCAAAGTGCAACCCAGTGGTGGGTTCGTCGAACACAAAGAGCTTGCCGCGCGGATGCTTGGGATCGTCGGGCTTGATGCGTTTCGGAAGGATCGCGATAGGCCGACCTTCAACGCTCTCGGCGAGATGACCCGCCAACTTTAGGCGTTGCGCCTCGCCACCAGAGAGAGTCGGCACTGGCTGCCCGAGGCGGACATAGTCGAGACCCACGTCTGCGAGTGGTCGTAGTGTGCGCAGCACTTCTGCGCCGCCCTTGATGTCTTTGAAGAACAACAACGCTTCGCTGACGGTCAAGTCCAGCACATCGCTGATGCTCTTTTCCATGACTTTGACTTCGCGCACTTCCGAGCGGAAGCGCGTGCCATCGCAATCTGGACAACGCAAATACACGTCCGACAAGAATTGCATTTCTACGTGCTCGAAGCCCGAACCAGAACAAGTCGCGCAGCGCCCATTTCCGGCGTTGAAGCTAAACGTTCCGGCGGTGTAGCCACGCTCTGCTGCCATCGTAGATTTTGCGAAGATCGCGCGGATCGCGTCGAATGCGCCAACGAAGCTCGCGGGGTTCGAGCGCGACGATTTTCCAATCGGCGATTGATCGACGAAGACGACGTCGTCAATGTTTTGATGTCCAAGCAACAGGTCGTACGCACCGGGCGCGTCCGTGGTCTTGCCTTTGGCTTTGTACAGCGCGGGCACCAAAATGTCTTGAACCAACGAAGACTTTCCGGAGCCGGACACGCCGGTGACCGTAACCAAGCCGCGCAACGGAAAACTGACCGTGATGCCTTTGAGATTGTTTTCGCGTGCATTCGTGAGAATGAGTTCGTCGGTGCCAACGTCAACGCCGGCTTTCGCTTTCAGCGGGCGATTCGTCGAGAGCACACGATGTTCTCGAGCAATTCGCTCACGGCCCAACAAATAGGCCGCCGTGCGCGAATCTTTGGTCTGCGCCAGTGCGCGTGGTGCGCCGTCAAAAATGATCTCGCCACCGCGCTCGCCCGGGCCTGGTCCAATGTCGAGCAGGCGATCCGCAGCGAACATGATTTGAGGATCGTGTTCCACCACAACCAACGTGTTGCCCGCCGCCTTCAAGCGTTGCATCACGCCGATGATGCGCATCATGTCGCGCGGATGCAGCCCAATCGATGGTTCGTCCAACACAAACAGCGTATTAGTGAGCGACGTCCCGAGTGCGGTCGTGAGGTTGATGCGCTGCACCTCGCCGCCCGAGAGCGTGCGCGATTGCCGATCGAGCGTGAGGTAACCCAACCCAACGTCGCACAAGTAACCCAGCCGTCCGCGCACTTCGCCGAGCACCAATTCCGCCGCTTCATCTAGCACCGCCCCTTGTGCGGATAGATCGAGCGTGTTGATCATTTGTCGCAGTCGATCAATCGGCAACAGCATCAAGTCATGAATCGTCAGACCCGGCAGGGATTCGAGCACTTCACGCGTGAATTTGAAATGCCGCGGGAAGAAGCGCTTCGACGGCGCCAACACCGCATCCGCATCGGCCTTCGATCCCAATCGAAAGTTGATCGACGTCGGCTTGAGTCGCGCGCCTTCGCAGGCACCGCAGGGTGTGTACGCACGATACTTCGAAAGCAGCACGCGAATGTGCATCTTGTACGCTTTGCTTTCCAACCAATCGAAAAAGCGACGCACGCCGTACCAACGCTTGTTCGCGTCTTTTTCCCACGAACGCCACGTTGGGTCGCCGTCGATGATGTAGCGCTTGTCATTCGGGCCGATGTCGCGAAACGGCACATCCATC
>JAKPSO010000591.1 GCA_029571495.1 Pseudomonadota bacterium | reverse complement strand
CCGCCGGGCCAATTGAACTGTTCGTGATCGCTGTGCGAATGTCCCAGCGGATTGGAGCGCACGATCTTGAGGTCAGCCTTTGGGTGCTCGAAGTCGTAGTCGATCGAACAATACTGTCCAGGATCAACTTCTTCGCGTACGAGCCAGCTATTGAAATGCTCCTCGTCGGCGACTGCGGCTGCATCTAAGCCGAAGTATTTGATCGTCGACTTGCCCGGCAGCGTGCTGTGGCATGACACTTCGTCGGCCATCACCATCGTATGCACGCCATCGGCGTGCTCAAAGTAGAAGTAAATCCCCTCGTGCTCCATCAGGCGCATGACGAAATTCATGTCTGTTTCTTGGTATTGAACGCAGTATTCCCAAGTACGGTACGTCTTGTTCAGTTTCTTGGTGAGCGGATACCCGTAGCGCGACAGCACATCGTTGATGATGTCCGGCACTTTCATCTTCTGAAATATTTTGCAATCGCTTCTGCGGCTCGCCAGCCATAACCACGAACGAAGTTTTGCCGTGTAGATCAGGTGCTCGCCTTCACGACCTGCGCTGCCAAAACGAGTGCAAATGCCGTTGAAATAGCGTTGCGCGCCTGGCGATTCAGTTGCCACTTTGAGCGTGAAGGGCTTGCCCAGCACCGCCTTCGCGCTCAAACCCGAGCTCTTGCTGTGCATCACGACATCGAACTCAAACGGACTCGAAATCGCCTCGGTTCCGGTCATTTGTCGAAACCAGAGTGCGTCACCCAATGGAGTGACAATATCAACTAGGCGTTCCATTCACGGGTCCTTCTTAAATCTGAACGGATCAGGTTCGTTCTCACCAGTGTTTCACTTTGAGGTATTCGTCGGCACGCGCTGCAAGTTGTAGCGCGGTCAACGCAAGCGTTGAAGTGCGTAAGGCTCCATGCGCACGGTCGGTAAGCGACGACGTAGCCAACGCGTCGACGACCACGCCCTGCCCAGCGAGCAGTATCTTGTCGCAAAACTGAAAGCAATCATGCGAGGCGAGCTTCGCGTCAGCTTTCAAATGAATGCCGATATGCTGATCCCAAATGACCAACATGCGTTTTTCGTCGAGGCGCGAGAAATTCCAGACATGTTGCGGTTCTGCGCCTTCAGCCTTGACGTCATCCGCCAGCGACGCCGTGCGCCCGTGTGGCGTTGTGTTGGCGTCGGACTTGACGGGCCGCAGACTCATGTACGCCGCACCAGTCGGGCCGGAAATTTGGATCGAACTGTATCCGGCGTGCAGGCGATCTGCACGTTCGGGATACCAAATCCGCAATATGACCATTGGGCTGCCGGTTCAATCGAGTTTGAAAGTCACGGCGACGCGCCGTGTCAATTTAAGGACGGATACAGATCCACAAAGGCGACATTTCTAAGGCAATTCTTGGGACAACGCTCATGACCGTACAACGCGCTGCGCGAGCCACTTGCCCGCAGGCGTCAATACAACGTCAAATCGCACGGTGTCGCCCACTTCGACAAACTCGAAGCCGGGTGGCGCGACGTGCCCCGGAAGGAATTGCAAATCGCCAAGTCCATCCTTTCGAGTAATGACACCGTAGCCGTTGGCTTTCGACTTGACTGTGCCGAGGATGGCGTTTGCTGCAAACGATGCGTCCCGCGCTTCGCTGCGCGCCGCAGGGTCACTCGCATCCGCTGAGGGCGCCGTCGGGGGGGCTTTGAATAACGCAGCGGTAGGCGCGCTGGCGTGATTGCGCAGTGCAGTCTCGCGCAGATCAATGGCGCGGTCTGTCGACACCAAGACCTTTCCGCTCGCGGGGAGCAATAATTCAAACAGCGCGACGCCCTTGGCCTCGAGTTTTTGTCGCAACGGCTGCCACGTGATCTGGCCGCCAACGACGACTAACGCCTCACAGCCCGAATTTGCGGCCTCGACAGCTTCCAGCGAAAGCCCTGCGCCGACGTCTTCCGAACCGATATATGGCGCACTGATCACGGCAAATCCCGCTGTCACCGCCTCATGATCGAGGCTGTTGGCCCGATCGCGACACCAGCGGAGGTCGGTGTACTCAATTTGCTCGAGCGTTCGCCCAAGCTGCGAACCGATGCGCAAACTAACGTAGTCTTTGAGTCCATCGAGTGTCCAACGGCGCGGCAACGAGCCATTCGACGCCAACGCTTCCCCTGCTTGCAGCCAGCGGCCACCGTTTACGACAACGCTAATCGAACAACGCTTTTCCAAGATGTCCCCCTTAAGTCAACCCAACAACATTATCGGGCAAACCGAACGCGCTTCCAAGACGTCGGTCGCACGCATCGTCGCTTTCCGCTGCATTGAAACGTCTCTACCTGTGAATTGTTGAAACTTTGCCGCACAAATGTGTGCATGTAACGGCACGTAACCGACCCGCAGCGATTTTGCCTTTCGAATCGGCCCCGAACGCGCCATAATCATCTTGTTACTTCTTAGGCTCCCTTTTTGATGGATTCCCCGTCGCAGCAAAACCTGAATCAACTCCCCGTCGGCACGGTGCTGGGTGATTTCAAAATCACCGGCATCGTCGGTGAAGGCGGTTTTGGCATCGTATATCTCGCTCACGAGGCGATGCTTGACCGGACGGTTGCGATCAAAGAGTATTTACCGACGTCAATCGCTGGTCGCACCGGTGACCGTTCGGTTCAGGTGCGCTCCAAGTTAAACACCGACGCGTTTAGTTCCGGGCTCCGCAATTTTCTGCGTGAAGCGCAAATGCTCGCGAAGTTTTCGCACCCCGCGCTGGTCGAAGTGCACCGTGTGTGGGAGCAAAATTCGACGGCCTACATGGCCATGCGCTTCTATGCCGGCAAAACGCTGCGTGAGCTGTACCGGGGCAGTCCCGGCCTCGATGAGGGCAGCATTCGGCGCATCATCGAGCCGGTACTTGACGCGCTCGAACTG
>JAKPSO010000989.1 GCA_029571495.1 Pseudomonadota bacterium | reverse complement strand
CCGACCGATCCTATGACATTGGCGAGCCTAAAAGCCCTCAAAAATGGCGAGGGGCTAGTGTCAAAGCTGGAACAGGGTTTCTCTGGAACTCGACCGGAAGAACTCCACCAGCCTGATGTCGGCATCTTTGCGAGCGGATCTGCCGTTATTGCCGATTCCAAATACATGACTCGCATCGAGTCAATCCACAGAAAGGTAAATTGCCTAGACATGGAGGTGTTTGGCATTCAACGTGCCGCCGAACTGTCGCCATTGAAGCCTCCGTGCGTCTGTGCGAAGACCGTTGTAGACCTCGGTGACAAAAAGAAGGGTGATCAGCTTCACGCTTACGGATCCTATATCTCTGCGCAGTTCTTGATTTTGGCGCTTGAGGATTTCTTTCAACGACGTGGTTCAGTGCGATAGCTGCGTCTACCCAACCTCCATTTAACATAATGTTTATTCCCGAAAAGTCTATTGTTATGCATAATTAGTATATATAAAATTGTTCGTCCCTATGAACTCAATTTCACTTCCTGACGTTTCCGTCCGATTTGACCGTTATGAGATCTTTGCGAACCGAATCGACGAAAACGACGTCATTCACGAGTACACCGGCACCGTCCTCGTGAACACCGACCATCGGTCCTATGTCGCTGGTAAATTTCGACTCGTGAGCGTTCAAATTCAAACCGCCATTGATCGCGATGAAGATCTATTCGCCGTGTTCGATGCGACCCAAACTCTAACCAACATTCAGGAAGCGCTTTACCGTTCGAACTGTTGTGAGTTCGCGCCACGCGTTATCAAGATGGTCAAGAGCCGGGCCGCCGAATCGAGCCCGAATCTCTTGCTATTTGATGGACTGTTGGTGCGCCCTAAGTACCGTGGCCGTTGCGTAGGTTTGCTGGCCCTGCGCGCACTCATGGACTACTTTCGCCACAGCGACTTTGGCGTTTACGCCATGGAGCCTTTTCCGCTCCAATGTTCTCAACCAGAAATTCGCTCAAAAGAATTGGAAGAGGAATTCAAGGTCTTTGATTTCGCCAAATTGGAGCGATCGAAGTCAAAAGCGACAGCGAAGCTGCGCGACTACTATGCACGCCTTGGTTTCACGAGTGTGCCGTCAACAACATACATGGTTGCCGATCCGCAAGCGCCACTCATCCCTGACGAGGCTCTATTCGCTCCCCGAGTGGTACCCGCGCGTCGAGCCAAGTCAGGATTGACCCAGAATATTTCGGGCTAGTTCGATGATGCGTCCCACAGATAAAAAACCGTGACGCAGCGCGCGACGCCCTCCTCACCAGCGCGGGAATTGCAACGGTTCGTTTCGAGGCGACGTCAATGCCTGCGGTGGACGACATAGCCAAACGCCTTCTTCCGTTAATCGAACCGCAATCGACGTCAACTCAAGCGGCAAAGTAAGCATGACCACCCTCGCTCATGCCTCCAAACTGGGGTTGAGCAAATCGATCGGCTCGCCCTGCACAAAACCCTTCACTTTGATCCACGCACCTGCGGGATGCCCGCGACCATCCCATGCGGCAAGTGCTTCGGCCGCATCCTCGGCCGACTCGTAGCAGTACCGTCGCTCGTATCCTTCCCACGTCAAACCGACCATGAGTCCTGTGGTGTAAAGGTACGGCTGAAGCCCACATCGCACACCATCAATACGCCGGATCTCCGAGTAACCGTTCGAGCGTAGGAATGTGTCCAACGCGTTGTCGTCAGCTGTTGGTGCCGCGCTGCTGGGCTGAGGCACTGCCCGCCGCGCTCCATAGTAGCGAATACCCGTCTCAGCGTTCGTCATCGTGCTCACCAATACCCATACTACCAAAACTTCCAAATTCCATTGGTACGGCACTCGAGTTCGTCTAACACTGCGCCGCGATGAACAAGCACTAACACGCAACAAAACCAACAGAACGACTTCAGTAATGTGCGCCTTGCCAAAGCTCGCGACCGCGAGACGGCAAATTTGCGAGGAGTTCGACCTTGGACATAGCAGCTTTATTCGACCTTATGGCGAACGCCATGGCAACACTCGTCCGATTTGTTGTTTTAGGACCGCCTCTAAAAATTTTCTTAATGACGCTTTGGCTTGCCGTGTTGTTCCGCGCGGCGATTTTGCGCAAATGGCATCAGTCGCTGTTGCCGTTGATCGCCATTTTTCTTGCTTGGTGCATCCTGCATTTGCGAACATTTTGAGCCCATAGCGTTGTGGGTCACCCGCCTTGGCCCGTCATCG
>JAKPSO010000588.1 GCA_029571495.1 Pseudomonadota bacterium | reverse complement strand
TTGGCACGGACAACGTGATCACAGAAATCTTTCCGAACACCGGCGGCGAGGACTTTTCGTTCTTCTTGGAGACGGTGCCCGGTGCGTACATTTGGATCGGTCAAGGCACGGACAAGAGTTGCCCGCTGCATCATCCGGGTTACGACTTTGATGATCGCATCATCCCGAACGGCGCAGGGTTGCTCGCGGCTATCGCCGAGCGCGAACTGTCGGAATAACGGAGACAACGCGATGCTTGCCATTCAAGTGATGCTGTGCGTCTACGGTGCGGTCATAGCGATCGCGCTGATTAGCTGGCTGGTCATGCCACGTCTGAATCACTGGCTGATGCGCCACGGCGCGCGCGACCCGCAGTGGCTTCTCTACAACGATGAGCCGCCGGGCTTCAAAGAGATTTATAGAAAAGGCGACGAGGGGAAAAAACTATGAAGTTGAACGATTTGCCGCAAACCTTCGTTGATGATCTTGTCGCGATTCGACGAGACATTCATGCCAACCCGGAGCTGGGGTACCAGGAAACGCGCACCTCGGCGTTGGTGGCCGAAAAGCTGCGTTCGTTTGGCGTTGACGAAGTGCATACGGGCATTGCCAAGACCGGCTTGGTTGGCGTGATTCGTGGCAAGCGCAGCGGTGGGTCGATTGGTCTTCGCGCGGACATGGACGCGCTGCCGATGCAGGAGCTGAACAGTTTCTTGCACGCGTCAAAATGCGCGAAAGTCATGCATGCGTGTGGTCATGATGGTCACACGACGATGCTTCTCGGCGCTGCGCGCTACCTCGCCGCCACGCGAAATTTCGCGGGTACGGTGCACCTCATTTTTCAGCCCGCCGAAGAGGGCGGCGCGGGTGGTGAGTTGATGGTCAAGGAAGGACTCTTTGACCGCTTTGACTGCGATCGAATTTTTGCTGTCCACAATCGTCCCGATTTGGAAATTGGCAAGTGGGGCACCTGCGCGGGGCCGTTCATGGCGGCTTCCGATTTCTTCAGGATTGAAGTCACAGGACGCGGCGGACACGCGGCGCGGCCGCATCTGGTGTGCGATCCGATTGCGGTTGCGGCGAACATTGTGCTCGCCGCGCAGATGATCGTGGCTCGTAACGTGAACCCCATCCACACGGCGGTCGTCGGAATTAGCGCGATTGAGGGCGGTAGCCTGCCGGCGAACAACGTCGTGCCGGACACGGTGGTGATGACGGGCACCGTGCGGACGTATGATGCAGCGACGCGTGACTTGATTGAGGCGCGTCTTGCTGAAATGGTGACTGGTATTTGCGAAGCGCACCGCGCGAAGGGCGTCGTGAAGTACGACCGCTTGTATCCCGCGGTGGTCAATACCGCGCCAGAGGTAGAGTTTGCGCGCCAAGCCGCCGCCGAAGTTTGGGGCGAGGAAAACGCCGACGCGAATTACACGCCAGCGATGGGTGGCGAAGACTTTTCGTTCATGCTTCAAGAGCGGCCAGGTTGCTACGCAATCATCGGGCAGAAAACAACGCCCGAAGTGCTTCCTCTACACAACACGCGCTACGACTTTTGCGACACGATCATCCCGAACGGCGTGCGCTATTTCTCGCGCCTCGTGGAGCGTGGGCTTCCGCTGTAGCAGCGGAACGGCACGGCGACAACACACGATGCAAAGTGTGTACTGAACAGATCTAGGGTGAACTTTTGGACACGATGAATCGATTTTTCGACAGTGACATTTGGTGGAGCTTCAAACGCTCGCCACTCACGGTGGTTGCGGCAGTGCTCGCGGCCATTTGCATCTTCGGCGCGTTTCTTTCGCCGGTGCTTGCGCCGCACGACCCGTACGACCTCA
>JAKPSO010000587.1 GCA_029571495.1 Pseudomonadota bacterium | reverse complement strand
TATCCGCGTTCGACAACATAAACGCCGCGTCATCAGCGCTGCCGCTCTTGACTGGACGCTGCTCCTTCGAGCCCGACGCAGCGCCAGCGTCGCCACCGAAGCCGCCGAGGATCACGCTGATAAACGAGCGGTTCATCGCCTTACACATGATGTACGACAAGATCGCGCCGGACGAACCGACCAGCGAGCCGGCGATGATAAGCATCGGATTGTTCAGCGAGAATCCGATACCCGCCGCGGCCCAACCAGAGTAGCTATTGAGCATCGAGACAACAACGGGCATGTCCGCGCCCCCGATCGGGATGATGATCAGCACGCCAAGCAAGAAACCGAGCCCGCAAATGATCAAGAAGTCAGTGAACGATTCAGTGCTCCAGAACCTAAAGATGAACAACAAAACCGCAAGGCCGAGAATGGCGTTGATTGCATGTTGACCTTTGAAGGTCACCGGTGCGCCTTGAAACAAACGAAATTTGTACTTGCCGGACAGTTTGCCGAACGCGATCACAGATCCGGTGAAGGTGATCGCGCCAATGAACGCGCCGAGTGCGAGTTCGATGCGATTGCCGCCGGGAATGGTTGCGCCCTTTTGCGTGATGCCGAACGCCTGTGGCTCAACGACCGCCGCGATGGCGATAAACACCGCCGCAAGGCCGATCATGCTGTGCATGAACGCGACGAGCTCCGGCATTTTGGTCATTTCGACACGTTTGGCCATCACTGCACCGATGCCGCCGCCGATTACGAGTCCGAGCAGGACGTAGACCAAGCCGCTGGCCGAGTCGTTGGCGAGCTTGTAGATCAGCGCGCAGGTCGTCACCGCGGCAATCGCCATGCCGAGCATGCCGAAGCGATTGCCTTTGATCGAAGTCGTTGGGTGCGACAGGCCCTTGAGCGCCTGAATGAAAGAGACCGACGCAACCAGGTACAGAAGAACGACGAGGTTCATGCTCATTTGGCAGCCTCCGTCTTAACTTCTTTCTTATCCTTTTTCTTGAACATTTCAAGCATTCGCTTCGTGACTAAGAAGCCGCCGAAGACGTTCACCGCGGCAAGCGCCACGGCCAATACGCCCATTGATTTGCCAAGCGTCGTTTCAGTCAATGCCGCTGCGAGCATCGCACCGACAATGATGATCGCGGAGATGGCGTTGGTCACCGCCATCAGCGGTGTGTGCAGCGCTGGCGTCACGTTCCACACAACGTGGTAGCCGACATAAATCGCCAACACAAAGATGATGAGGTTAATAACGATATGGTCTACGCCGCTCATTTCTTGTCTCCCGTGACGAGGGTGGCCGCAACGATGTCGTCCTCAAGGTTGATATTGAACGCCCCCGTCTTGAAGTCGACGAGCAATTTCAAGAAATCCAACAGGTTGCGCGAATAGAGGGCGCTCGCATCCTGTGGCAGCAGCGCCGCGAGATTGGTGTGGCCAACGAGCGTGACACCGTGTTTCACGACGACTTGATCTTTGACGGTGAGGGGGCAGTTACCGCCCTGTTCAGCCGCCAAATCCACGATCACCGAGCCTGGTTTCATCGCCTTGACCATCTCCTCAGTGACGAGCACTGGCGCCGGGCGTCCGGGAATGAGCGCGGTCGTAATCACGCAATCAGCCATCGCAACCCGCTTCGCGACTTCCGCGCGCTGCCGAGCCATCCAGCTCTCAGGCATAGGCTTGGCGTAGCCGCCGACCCCCTTGGCCGTTTCGCGCTCTTCGTCGGTTTCGTACGGCACATCGATGAACTTCGCACCGAGCGACTCGACCTGCTCTTTAACAGAGGGTCGCACGTCGGACGCTTCAATCACGGCACCGAGACGCTTCGCTGTCGCAATCGCTTGCAAACCCGCGACACCGACGCCGAGAATGACCACCCGTGCGGCCTTGACGGTGCCTGCAGCGGTCATCAGCATCGGGAAGAACTTCGGATAGTGGTTCGCAGCGACCATCACCGCCTTGTAGCCCGCGATGTTGGCTTGCGACGAAAGCACGTCCATGCTCTGCGCGCGCGTTGTGCGCGGCGCTTTGTCCATTGAAAAACCGTTGACCCCGCGCGCCTTGATCGCCGCGATGCCTTCCGCGTTGAACGGATTGAGCAGACCGACGACGCTGGCGCCGGATTTGATAGCTGCTAATTCGGCTTCGTTCGGACCGCGCACCTTGAAGACGATGTCGCTCGTCGCCAACACATCCTGCGCGCTGGGCTTCACCGTCGCGCCAGCGGCGGCATATGCGTCGTCCAGCAGACTTGAAGCGTTTCCCGCCCCGGACTCAATCACCACGGTGATGCCCGGAATGGCGGCCATTTTCTTGACTGTTTCAGGTGTGGCCGCAACGCGCGTTTCGCCCGCTGCCGTCTCCTTGATGATCCCGATTTGCATCGGTCACCTCCCCTTTTTTGAATGACGTTGAACAGTTTATCCGCTTTCGGTTCCGATTTTCAGGGACAACCCTGAGGTATTGGTTAACGCAAATCAACTGACTTGAAGTAAATTGTCGATCTCAAATTCTGGAGATGTTTATGTTTAGTATGAAACGACTTGCAATCGCTCTCGCGTTCGCGGCGGGACTCGCAGCGACCTCGGCCAGCGCGGCGAGCCTCAAAGGCACCGCACAAAACGACATCTTGACGGCCGACCCACATTCGCAAAACCACGCGACGACCAACGCGATCTTGATGCACGTCTACGAAGGGCTGACTCGTTACAACGCGAAGTTTGAGGTCGAACCGGCGCTTGCGACCAAATGGACCTACATCTCCCCGACACAAGTTCGATTTGATCTCCGCAAAGGCGTGAAATTTCACGACGGCTCCAACTTCACGGCCGACGACGTCGTGTTCAGTTTCAACCGCATCAAGCAGCCCCAAGGCACGATGCAGATTTACATCGCAGGTATCAGCGACGTGAAGAAGATCGATGACTACACGGTCGACTTCATCATGCCCGCGCCGAACCCGATTTTGCTGCGCAACATCATCGACTTCCGCATTATGAGTAAGGCGTGGTCGGAGAAGAACAAAGCGCAGAACATTCAAGATTTCAAGGCGAAGGAAGACACGTTTGCTTCGCGCAACGCGATGGGTACGGGCCCATACACGTGGAAGAGCTGGTCGCCCGAGCAAAAGATTGAGTTCGGCGACAACCCGAACTGGTGGGGCAAAAAAGACGGCAATGTCACGAGCTATACCTACCTGCCAATTAAGGCAGACGCAACACGCATTTCCGCACTCATTGCGGGTGACGTCGACCTGGTGACCGAAGTACCGCCACAAGACGTAGAGCGTCTGAAAAAGGAACCGAAGCTTAAGGTGATGGAAGGCATCGAAGTGCGCACCATTTTCCTGGGCATGGACCAATGGAGCGACGAGGCGAAATACACCAACGTCAAAGGAAAGAACCCGTTCAAGGACAAGCGCGTTCGTGAGGCGCTTTCCCTCGCCGTTGACCGCGAAGCGATCAAAAAGTCCATCATGCGTGGCCTCTCAGTACCTGCTGGCATCATCGTCGCTCCAGGCGTGAACGGCCACAGCACGGATATCGACAAAGCTGAATTTAACGTCGAGAAAGCCAAGAAGTTATTGACCGAAGCGGGTTACCCGAACGGTTTTGAGCTCACGCTCGATTGCCCGAACAATCGTTATGTCAACGACGAAAAAGTCTGCCAAGCAGTCGTCGCGATGTGGGCAAAAATTGGCCTGAAACCGAAGCTCAATTCGATGAACTTCTCGCCCTACATTGCGAAAATCCAAAATCACGACACCAGCCTTTACCTGCTCGGCTGGGGTGTCGCGACCTACGATTCGCTGTATTCGCTACAGTCTCTGGTGCGCACAAAAACCACTGGCGCAGACGGCAACTTCAACCTCGGTCGCATCAGCGACACCCGTCTTGACGCCATCATCGACCAACTCAAAACCGAGCCCGACGTAACCAAGCGCAATGCCCTCATCCGCCGTGCGCTGGAACGCACCAAGGAAGAGGCCTACTACGTGACACTGCACCACCAAATTCGTCCTTGGGCGATGAAAAAAGAAGTCACGACGTTGCATCGCTCGGACGACCGTCCGGAAGCGCGCTTCGCGAAGGTCGCCGGCGCTGGGTCGTAAGCACGGCAAAGCTCTTTTTTCAGGAATGGGCTCCAATTCGGAGCCCTTTTTTTTTGCTACAAAGGCCTCGTTGGTGTTGAACCTCTAGCGATCAATTCGACGCGACGCGAGCGCCACTGACCACACCCAATCGCAGCGTGAACGCCTGCGAGACTTACAATCGGTTCGATACAAGTAAGCCATTGCGTTCCTTATGACTTATCGCGGCCTCAACGTGCTTGGCACGCCCATTCAAGATTGCAGCCACAACCCTCTTACGGGATTCACGCGTTCAGGCTGCTGCGAAACCGGTGCGGAGGATCGCGGTTCGCACACAGTGTGCGCCTTGATGACCGCGGAATTTCTGACCTTCAGTCGCTCGCGCGGCAACGATCTTTCGACTCCAGCGCCGGAATACGGCTTCCCGGGCTTGCAACCCGGTGACCAGTGGTGCCTCTGCGCCGCTCGCTGGTTGGAAGCCTACGGCGCAGGATGCGCGCCGCAGATCCTCCTCGAAGCGACCCACGAAAAGGCACTAGACATTATTCCGCTCGCGGCGCTGAAAGAGCACGCGCAGACGCTGGCGTCCTAGCGCGTTATCGAGGGAGCGGTTGGATTCACTCCACCGCGACTAAGTTGCCTACTCCAGCTTCAACTTGGCGTCGATCACAAGCCTCTTCCAGCCGTTGTAATCGTTCGCGATGAACGCTGCAAGGCGTTCGGGACCACCGGGCGTGAGATCCACGCCATCGCTCGTCAGGCGTTCTTGAACGTCTTTTTGAGCGAGGAACTTCTGAACGTCGGCATTCAAGCGCTGCACGATTGCGACGGGCGTGCCGACTGGCGCCACGATGCCCCAATAGTTGTAAACCTCGGTGCCGTTCGCGCCCGCTTCTTTCATCGTCGGCACGTCCGGCATGAGCGCAGAGCGCTTGCTGCCCGTGACCGCAAGCGCGCGTGCCTTGCCCGATTTCACGTGCGGCAAGACCGCAGGAATGGTGCCAGTCAGCGTCGCGATTGAACCGCCCAACAAATCAGTCGTCGCGGGCGCGATACCTTTGTAAGGCACGTGCAGAATGTCCGTGCCAGTTTTGTTCATGAATAGCTCCAAGGCGAGGTGGTTGACACCGCCGGCCCCCGCACTGCCGTACGCAAGCTTGCCGGGGTTGGCTTTGGCGTAGGCGATCATTTCTTTCATGGTCGCAAACGGTGCCTGCGCGTTGGCGATCCACACTAGCGGTCCCGCGGCGATCAAAGCTACGGGCGCGAACTGCTTGATCGGATCGTAATTGGCTGTCGCTGGCGTGGCAGCGGCGACAGTCGTGAAAGGCGACGCCACGAAAAGCAGCGTGTAGCCGTCCGCGGCGGCGGTTGCCACCGCTTGCGTACCAATCGCGCCACTTGCGCCGACGCGATTCTCTACGACGACAGGTTGCTTCAGCTGCTCTTCAAGTTTCTGCGCCGTGAAACGCGCCACGGCGTCGGTTCCGGCACCCGCCGCGAACGGCACGATGAGTTTGATCGGGCGATCCGGATACTCGGCAAATGCGGCAAACGATAGAGCGGCGGACAAGACGGCGATGAGCAGGCGCATAGGGGCGTCGAACAAGATGAGATTGGGCCGGATTACATATTAGGACTGCGCGGCGATTGTATCGGCGCTGTCCACCAAAGGCCTTACGCTTGCGTTACAGTGGCGCTTGATGCTCTGGGGTTAGTGTGATCTCCGGGCTTTTCGGGCGCTTCGCGCATGGGGAACAACTAATGTCTGATCTTGGCAATGTGAACGCTGATTTCGATAGCTCGATCATGATCGCCTCGCCGCTGGCGCACTTGACCACGCCCGTTGATCGGTTGTCGTCGTTGCTGGCGCTGCGTTTGGTGTTGTCCTTGGGGCCAAAGTTCAACCTTCGGCGCGACATTAACGACGTCATGACGCTCGTCGCGCGCCATTTGGTTTGGCCCGTTTCTGTCGCGCAAAAGGTGCAGAAGTTTTTGAGCCACCGCTGCGTGGACATGCCAGCGTGGGCTGGCGTCGGCAAGCTCTCTCCCGACGAATTCATCGCGCGCCACGGCTCGTGGAACGGCACGTACGACGACGGCACCCTCTTCTACTACCTCGACGAATTCTGCAAACAAAACGGCAAAGACATCCTCGCGGTCTTTCAAGGCACCGCGGACGCGCTCGACAAAGCGACACGCAGCGTGCCGATGCGCCTCACCGACAACATCGGCATGCTCTGTAAAGTGCTGTCACTTAATGCCGCGGAGCGCGCGCTGATTCAATGCGCGGCGCTGGCGAAATGCACCCGCGATCTGCGTCCAATTCTCGTCGACTGCAAGGCCGGCAGCGCCACAGAAGCCCACACGATGCTCGGCGAAGTGATGAAGGTTTCGCCGGCTGACATCGGGCTTGCGCTAAAGCCCGGCGCGCGTCTCGAATCTTTGGCGCTGATCGACGCCCCGATCGCCGAACACAACATCACCGATCTTGGCGACTTGATGCGTTTGACAGATCGTTTGTTGCCCATCCTGCTCGACGGCTTCGAATCCGAAGGCGCGATGATGGCGGCGTTCACTATACCGGCCTCTGCGTCGGAGCTGACGCTCGCGGATTACCCGCATATCGAAGCCGACGCGCGCTATCTCGCCGCGCTCCTGAAGACAGCGGCAGAGCGCAAAGAAAAAGGCGTAAACGTACTAATCTACGGCGCACCGGGAACCGGCAAGACCGAGTTCGCGAAGGTCATCACCGCACTCGCGGGCGCTGAGCTTTACGAGGTCGAATGCTTCGACCGCGAAGGCCAAAGCTTGAACGGCAAAGAGCGCTATCGCTCGCTGCAAGTGTCGCA
>JAKPSO010000576.1 GCA_029571495.1 Pseudomonadota bacterium | reverse complement strand
GCGCCTGCTCGAACGACTCGACAACGGCATGGACGCCGGCGGTGGCGCGCGGCTCTACGTTTATGAAGTCCAGTACACACAGGCTGAAAAGTTGCAGGCCACACTACAACAGGCGCTCTCGGGGCGGGCAAACCCAGCCAGTTCAGCGACGGTCGCGCCTGGGCAGACAATGAACACGCTTAACGCGCCAGTGTCCCCCATCGCTGGCCAAGGCATCACCACTCCCGGCAACACGTTTGCTACTCCGCCAACACCGGTGCGCACTACCAACCCGGGTGGTTTCGGTGGCGCTGCCGGTCAAGGAAACGGCCTGGCGCGCAACGCGACAGTGATTGCGGACAAGGATCGCAATGCGCTACTGATCGTAGCGACGCAATCGGAATACAACGCGATCGAGGCCGCGATCAAGAAGCTCGATACGCCTCCAAAGATGGTGGCGATCGAGGTTCAGATTGCGCAGGTTACGCTGAACGATAAACTCAAATTTGGCATCTCGGGGCTTTTCAGCGGGAAGCCCGATTCTCCGATCAATCGTTTGACCAGCGCCGACGGCAAGGGAACACTTGCCGACTCTGGGGCCTTCAATTACACCTGGCAGGGTGCTGCTGCAAAGGCTGTGCTTGATACGCTTCAAGAAAAAAATCAGTCTCGGACAATCGCTTCACCGACACTCTTGACACTTGACAACCAGAAGGTCAGCTTCACTAACGGAACCCAGATATCGGTACAAACTCAGTCAATCGCAGGCAATGGGACCACTGCGCCGACGAACTCCTATCAGTACATCAACACAGGATTAACAATAAACATCACGCCACGAGTGAGTGGAAACAACGTGTTCTTAGAGATTCAGCAACAGAACAGTTCGGCTGATGATCCTAAGGGTACCAACCCCAACCCGAACATTGTTCAAAACTCGCAGCAAACAACTGTCATGGTTCCCAACGGCGACACAATGTTGTTAGGCGGGCTCTTTATCGAAAACGGAGGCACGGGAAGCAACGGATTGCCATTTGTCTCTACCATTCCTGTTGTAGGCGGCCTATTCGGCACACAGTCATGGAATTCCAATCGTCTTGAGCTTGTGATGTTAGTGACGCCACGGATCATGGCGTCTCCCGATCAGACGCGGGCGATCGTTGATGACTTGCGCAAAGGTCTATACGGCATTGAGGCGTTTGCACCGACCGCATCAACGGCCAAGTTACCGACCGCAGCAGAAGATCGTAAGAAATTGATGCAAACTCAGGCAACTCCATCGTCGCTCCTCGGTGAATTCGGAAAGTCACTCAAAGTTGAATCCGCCGACACAAAAGAGTCGAAGTAGGCGCCTATACGCCGCCGATGCATCAAAGTCGATGTAGTTTTTCTGCAACACAACGCTCTCACATTCAATGACTGTAATTTTCCCCACAAAAGTGACTGCCAAACGAGCCGTGTTCGGTTCCAAATCCGCACTTTTTGTTGCCGCGGCCACTGTGCTTACCGTGCTCAGCGGCTGCGCCGCGACAGCGCCGCAAGTTACGCGCACTACTGCCGAATGGGAGCAACGCGCGACAGCACGGGCTTTGGAGCGCTGGCAACATATTTCCGACGGGCAGTTTGCGAAGGCCTATGCCTTCCACAGTGCGGCTTCACGGGCCCAGATGAATCTCGACTCATTCGAGCGCAACATGAAGAACCTCGCGGCGCGCGGCGCGGGTGACGCGAAGGCGACTTGCGATCAATCGATCTGTGAGGTGCAGATTGTTGTGAGCGTCGCAGCGCGCGTCGCGCGCATCGGAGCTCGAAATTTCCAGATTCCGCACAAGGAAAGTTGGGTCATCGCGGACGGCGAGGTCTGGTTCGTACAGAAATAAGGCTCGGCCGCCGTCAAACTGATGCAAAAGCCGTTCCGTTCCGCTACTATAGGGTCATGCCGTTCGCCCGAACTGCGGAGTCGCGTCGATGACGCGATCCGTAACTTCGAGCAGAGTGTGCAAATTTTCAACAAATGGTAGATCGCTGGAATTTTGTGGTAGTTTCACTGGACTTGGCGTTTTGCATTTGCTAGCATTTGTTTTAGTAATAAAATTAAGTATTGCTGTTGGTTCTATAATCCCCGTGAAATTTCCAAGAGGAGTCACACTAATATGAAAGCATTCAAGCAAAAAGCGCTTGCAAGTGCAGTTGTCGCGAGCACGATGCTCGTTGCTGGTGCCGCTAATGCGGTGTACGTAAACCCGGATGGTTTGGGCAATGCTCTGGTCTATCCGTACTACACGACGCGCGGTGGCAATGTCACCCTCGTTTCCGTTGTTAACACGGCAAACGTTGCAAAAGTCGTTAAGGTGCGTTTCCTTGAGGGCAAAAACTCGCAAGAGGTACTTGACTTCAACTTGTTCCTGTCGCC
>JAKPSO010000549.1 GCA_029571495.1 Pseudomonadota bacterium | reverse complement strand
GCTGTGACTTTTTCGTCGATGGCTTTGACCGTCATCGCCTTGGCGATAGCGGGTTGCGATTGGGTGTCCATTTCGAGCACTTCAATCTTCTTGCCCATGATGCCGCCAGCGGCATTGATTTCGGCGATGGCGAGTTTCGCGCCATTGCGGTATTGCGTACCGGCAGCGGTGCCGCCGCCAGAGAGTTCGACAACCTGCGCGACCTTGATCGTCTGCGCAAAAGAAGACGCTGCAAACATCGCAGCGACGAGGGTTGTGGTGACGCCAATGGATTTGGCGAACGGGGTTTTCATAGTTTTTCCTCCAGTAGAAAACGATGTCTTACAAATTTGCGGCAATTTTGCCAGTTTCAGTTCACAACTACTTCGCGTGACCGCCCAAGAACAGGCGGTTGAGATTCGGGTCATCCAACAATTCGGCTGCGGGTCGATCGACGGCCAAGCGGCCCATCTCCAATGCCAGGGCCCGGTCCGAAAACTTAAGTGCTGTGCGCACGTTCTGCTCCACCATCAACACGCTCTTTCCCGAGTCGGCGAGCGTACGCAGTAGGCGCATGACGTCCTGCACGATGATCGGTGCGAGGCCGATCGAAGGCTCATCAATCAGAATCACTTCGGGTTTCACGAGGAGCGCGCGACCGACTTCAAGTTGCTTTTGCTCGCCGCCCGAGAGCGATGCAGCGCGCGAATCCACGCGCTGCTTCAAGCGCGGGAATAACTCCATCACTTCGGCGATGCGCTCGCGTAGCAAGCGCTTTTCGAGGTGCAGGCCTCCGAGTTCGAGGTTATGCAAGACCGACAGCGAGCCAAACAAATTGCGCCCTTGCGGTACGAACGCGATGCCCTCCGACAACAACTGCCGCGGCGTGCGACCGTTGATGACTTGTCCGTTGAAACGAATATGGCCCGAACGCGGCGTGAGCATGCCGAAGAGCGTTTTCAGCACCGTGGACTTGCCGGCACCATTGGGTCCGATCAACAGCGTGATCTCGCCTTTGCGCGCGTCGAGGGTCATCTCGTTTAGCACCGTGAGGTGCGTGTAGCCCGCGACGACCTTGTCGAACTCGATCAACGCGCCGCTAGATTTTGGGGGGTTAGTTTCCAAGGTAAGCCTCCAGCACGGCGCGGTTGCCTTGAATTTCTTCGGGCTTGCCGACCGCCAATACTTTGCCCTCGACCATGCACACGACGCGATGGCAGAGCTTCATGACAAAGTCCATGTTGTGTTCGATCACGACGAAACTACCGCCCTGCAGCTTGTTGAGTTCTACCAATAACTCGCGAAGACCGTCGACGAGGGACGGGTTTACCCCAGCGCACGGTTCATCCAGCAATACAAGTCGCGGCGCAGGCATAAACGCCATCGCGATGTCGACAAGTTTTTGCTGACCGTAGGACAACGAACCCGCAGGCAAATCGGCCACGTGGTTCAAGCGAAACAGGTCCAGCATTTCCTGAGCTCGGTGCGCGAGACCGTTGTCCGGCTTTGCGAACATACGGCCCCAGAAGCTGCCGTGATGTTCCTGTGCCGCGACGATCAAGTTGTCACGCAACGAGAGCTTGCCGAACACTTGCAGGTTTTGAAACGTGCGGCCAATCCCTAGGCGAGACATTTCGAGTGGCGAATTGCCAGAAATATCCACGCCTTCAAATTCGACCTTGCCGCTATCCGGGCGGATCTGGCCGAGAATCGAATTGAACAACGTGGTCTTACCGCTGCCGTTCGGGCCGATCACGCCGAGGATTTCGCCGGGCTTGACGTCGAAGCTCACGCCAGCCACGGCCTGAATCGCGCCATAGCTTTTCTTGATGTCATGGACGGACAGAATGCTCATGCGGCACCTCCTGCCTGATTGAGTTCTTTCTGTTTCGCTTCCCGCTTGGCCTTGGACAATTGCCACGCCTCTTTGAGCGAGAGCAGACCACCGGGCAGCCAGATCATCATTGCGACGGCCGCGAAGCCGAACACCGCGAGGTACCAGTCTTTCAAGAAACGCAAATACTCAGGCAACAACAGTGCGATGGCCGCACCGAGCACCGGACCGTAGAAGCGTCCCGATCCACCAATGACGACCATCATCAGAAACAGCAGCGAGTTGGAGATGCCAAACGGCGCGGGCTCAATGAAGTTCACCAGCGGAGCGAACAACGCACCCGCAACGCCAGCGTACGCGGCCCCAATCGCAAACGACATGAGGGTGTAAGCCGTGATGTTCACACCCGTGCTTTCGGCGCGAATCTGGTTGTCGCGAAGCGCAGCAAACGCGCGGCCCCAAGGCGAACGAAGCAAGAGCGCAAGCAACGCGCCGAACACAATCGTCACGACTACAACAAGGTAATAGAAGCTCGTATTGCTCTCCAGCACGTAGCCGAAGATGTCAGGCCGCTTGATGTTTTGAATACCGAACGTACCACCGGTCAGCCATTCTTCGTTACGGAAGAAAAGCACCAACAGCAAGTTGAAGCCCAAGGTCGCAAACCCGAGGTAATGCAATTGCACGCGGAGCGCCGGAAAGCCGATCACGAGCCCCAGCACGAAGCACAGTACGATTGCAGCTGGCGCGGCCATCCAGAACGAGAAGCCCGCCTTCATCATGATCGCAACGGTGTACGCGCCGACGCCCATGAAACCGGCGTGGCACAACGACTTTAACCCGGCGTAACCGACCGTAAGATTGAGCCCCATCGCAGCGATGACATATACCAACCACAGGGAAAGCAAATACAAACCATAGGTCTTGAGCATCGCTGGGGCGACGGCCAACACGGCGAGCGCGGCCGCGAGCCCCACCATGTGCTGTGTCGAGAGAAGCTTGGTCGTCTTCATACTTTTCTCTCCTGCGGCGTACCGAGCAGACCATCAGGTTTCACCAGGATCACCACGAGGAACAGCAATAGCGCGACGCCATCTTTGTACGCTGGCGTCAAGTACGCGCCCGCTAAGTTCTCCAACACGCCCACGAGGACGCCCCCTAAGAGCGCACCGCGCGAGTTGTTGAACCCGCCAATGATTGCCGCGAAGAAGGCCTTCAAGCCAATGTTGTCGCCCATGTCGAACTTGGCGAGATACGTGGGTGTGATCAGCAACGCCGTGACGCACACCAAAATCGCGTTGATCGCGAACGTATAGAAAATCATGCGCTTGACGTTGATGCCCAACGCTTCGGCAGAGAACGTATTTTGCGCGACGGCTTGCATCGCGCGCCCCGTGATCGTCTTGTTCAAAAACGTTTGCAGCCCCAACACCATGAGCCCTGCGAAGACGAGCGCTCCGACGTCGCTGTACGAAATCGTCACTCCGGCGAGCTTGAACACTTCATCGCCAAATATGCTCGGGAACGGATGCGGTTCGGCGCTGTACGACGCCTTCACGAACGACTTCAGGCCAATCGACAACCCAAGTGTCGCGACGACGACTGCGACAACCCCTGTGCCGCGCATCGGGTCAACGATCCACTTCTTGAAGGCGGCACCAAGCACCAGAATCGAGAGCGCCACTGCTACGATGAACGACGCCCACAGCGGCAAACCGTACGACATGCCAATTAGCATGGCAAAGGCAGGCAACATGACGAACTCGCCTTGCGCAAAGTTGATGGTGCCTGCCGCTTGCCACAGCAGCGTGAAGCCCAAGGCAGCCATCGCATAGATGGCTCCCGTGGCGACGCCGCTCAGCAAGAGCTGCAAAAAATCTGTCATGGCGTTCGCCTCCCCTTTTTATCGTAAACCGGAAATCCGCTACGGCCGAATCGTGGTCCGCGGCAAGCTTCGCCGTTCGCTTTGCGCAGCCACCCACATCGCGGCGTCTCGTGCCCGCGCAGCGACGGCCTCACCCGGCATCTGCACATAGTCGTCGTTAAAGACTTCAAAACTCCAATCGCCGCGATAGCCCGACTGGTCGATCATGCGGATCATGCGCGAGAGCTCGGCGCTATGCACGCCCTCACCTGGAAACACGCGCAAGTGACGCGCGGTGTCGATGCGCTCCTCCGGCGTGCGCACCGCGTTCCAAAGAAAGTCCGACAGCTGAACGAACGCGATGCGCTCGCCCGGAATGGTTGCTAGCGCGTCGAACGTCGTGCCGTTGAGTCCGCAATTGGCCAGCAAATGAAACGAGTCAATACACACGCCAAGGTTGGCGCGATCAGCGCGTTGCACGATGTCCCACGACACCTCAAAGTCGTTTACGTGTCGGCCCCACGAAAGTGCTTCGTATCCAACACGAAGACCAAGCGGCGTCGCGAGCATCGCGACTTTGCGCAAGTCCGACGCGATGTGATCCAGATCACCTGACGAGTGCGCGGACGTGGACGAACAAATCAGCAGACGCTCGGCACCGACGGCTTCGCACAGGCGAAGCATCGTCTTCACCGTTTCGACTTTGTAGTGATGCAGCGGACCCGAGAGGCCCTCGTAGTCGCGCATCACCTGAATCGCGTTCACGCGTAGGCCCGACGCGCGAACTTCGTTGAGCGCTGCCTCGTAGCCATCCGGATGGCCCACCAAGTCCTTGGCCCACAGCGTGATCTGCGTAAAGCCTGCGCTGGCCGCCGCGTCGAGTTTGCTCTCTAACGAACCCGCAAGCGTGATGGTGTCGAGCGAAAAATTACCGAGATTCACTTCGCGCTCTCGCCGCCAACATCGAGGTGGCTCTTCACGAACTCGAACGACGTACCGCCGAGGTAGCACACGGCACCGCGATCGCTCGTGTGCACGCTGTTGCTCTCAACAAATTTCACGCCGCGCGCCGCGAGCGACGCCACGAGCACCGGCATGTCCGGCGCGCCAAACCCGACGCGCGAGAGCTTTTCTTGCCACGACAACACTGCGGATTGCTCCGGTGGTTCGACGAGCTGCAAATAAAACTTGCGGCAAGGACTCTCTAGCAGCGTGCCTTTGGGCAATACGCCGAAATACTGGCCCTGCGGCAACACACTGAATCCAAAGAGCTCTTTGTAGAAGTCGACCCATTCCTTCGTGCGGGCCTCTTCGATCGCTTGCACGATGCCAAAGAAGTGCATGCCCGCGACGGCGGGATGCGACTCGGCAGCGGCCGGAAGTTTCTTGAAGTCAACGTCGTAGATCGAGAATTCTTCGTAGCGGTCTACGAAGTAAATGACGCTATCACCCACGCCCATGATGCCCGGAATGTTGAGCTCCATCGCGCCCACGCGCGGCGCGGGATTGCCGGACAGTGGCCACGCGCCCTTCTCGATGCAATGAGAATAAGTAGCTGCCGCGTCATGCACACGAAGCGCGAATGCTTTCAATCGTGGGCCATGCGTTCCTTCGTCGGTAACGCCCGCGACAGAGGGATCGGCATTCACAATGATGTTCATGCCGCCCGCGCGATAGAGCACGATCTCACGGCTGCGGTGGCGCGCGATGGCAACGAAGCCAAGGCGTTCTAGTGCGGCACCGAATGCCTGGGGTTCGGTGGTTGCGTACTCCACGTATTCAATGCCGTCGACTCCGGGAGGATTGGTCATGCGTGCGCCTTTTTTCGCATTAGGTCAGAGATCAAATGTAGCTCGCTCGCCGCGTGTTTTCGTTGTTTTGTTGCCATATAGCGGCGCGAACTCGCGGAGCCCGTGAAACAGATTTGTGCGATTATCGAACTTGTGTGCGATAATAGAACACATTCAAAACGGCAAGTCAAGCAAAAACTCCCACTCCATGTTCGCCAAACCCCGAGCCGCCGCAGACTCTCAACACGCCTCGTCTTCCAGTGCGCATCAACCATTTCCAGCTGACGCGCACAAGGCGGACATGATCGACGGGCTGCGTAAAGGGCTCGAGGTGATCTGCGCGTTCGATGACGCCACGCCGCGCCTGTCACAGAGCGAACTCGCCGCGCGGCTTGATCTAAGCCGCGCCGCCGCACGCCGCTATTTGATGACGCTTACGGCACTGGGATACATGGCAACTGACGGCAAGGCGTTTTGGCTCACACCCAAAGTGATGCAGCTTGGTCACTCCTACGTGGCGTCATCGCGCCTGCCGCGCACCGTCATGCCGGTGCTGCAAAAACTCACCGATGCGCTCGGCGAAGGTACGAACCTCGCGGTGCTCCAGGACGCCAACGCCGTTTACATCAGCCGCGTCGCCGCGCCGAAACTTCTCTCCACGCTAATTGAGCCCGGCACTCGGCTGCCTGCGCACACATCGGCCGCTGGCCGCGTGTTGCTGAGCCGCCTTGCAGAAGCCGCGCTGGATCGTTGGCTCATACAGCATCCGTTGACCGCTTACACGCCGTACACCATCACCGACAAAACGTCGTTCAAGAAACTCTTGGCGAAGGTGCGCGAGCAAGGCTACAGCGTCACCGAAGGGCAATTTGAATCGGGCCTACGCGGCATCGCCGTACCGCTCATCGACAGCAACGATCAAACCGTTGGCACGATTGGCGTGTCAATGGCAATTTCATCCATGACCGCGAGCGCCGCGACCAAGCGTTGCGTACCTGCACTCAAGGCCGCAGCGGAGCAGTTGCGCGGGCAGTTGTAAAGGCGCGCGCGATTGAGACCCGCGCTGCGGACTGAACGTCACACTGCCTATCCCGGAATCCGCCCCTCAAGAAAACTCACCAGCCGTGCGCTGGGCACCGTGCGATCAATGTAGGCCTCGCCTAGCTTCTTCAAGAGCACGAGCGTTACCACGCCGCCTTCGTTTTTCTTGTCGCGTTGCATGTGCGAGACGAGCTTGGCGGCGTCGGATTTCGGCGGTGAAATGGGCAGATTGACAGCGGTAAACAATCGTTTCACACGATCAACGTCGGTGGCGTTAATGTGCCCGAGTTCGTACGAGAGTTGAGCGGCGAGCACGCAGCCTGCGGCGACCGCTTCGCCATGCACCCAGGCGCCGTAGCCCATCTCGGTTTCGATCGCGTGACCGAAAGTGTGCCCAAGGTTTAAGAGCGCGCGAATGTCTAGCGTCTCGCGTTCGTCACGTTTGACGACGTCAGCCTTGATGCGGCAGGAGTGCGCGACGATGCGGGCCAGCGTTTCGTCGTCTCGCGCGTTGATCTTGTCGACATCGCGCTCAAGCTCGGCTAAATGCGGCGCGTCGAAAATCAGCGCGTGCTTAATGATCTCCGCAAGTCCCGCTACGTACTCGCGCGGCGGCAGGCTTTTCAGCGCAACGGTGTCCGAGAGCACGGCCTGCGGTTGGTAAAACGCGCCGATCATGTTTTTGCCGAGCGGATGATTGATCGCGGTTTTTCCGCCGACCGACGAATCCACTTGCGCCAAGAGCGTAGTCGGCATTTGCACGAACGGAATGCCGCGCTGGTACGTCGCCGCGGCGAAACCCGCAACGTCGCCGATCACGCCGCCGCCGAGCGCGATGATGGTCGTCTTGCGATCACATTTCGCAGCGAGCATCGCGCTGTAAATCAGGTCAAGCGACGCCGCGGTTTTGAACGCCTCGCCATCGGGCAGCACAATTTCGACTACGTTTTTTCCGAGTCGGCGCAGCGAATCGCTCACCCGCGCGAGGAACATCGGCGCGAGCGTTTCGTTAGTCACGACCGCCGCCGTCGCCCCTTTCACGAACGGCGCGAGCGCGTCAGCGTTGCCGATCAAATTCGGCGCAATGTGGATCGGGTACGGACGGTCAGCGAGAGAAACGTGAACGGTTTGCATGGGAACCAAGGTTATGGCTTTTATATGCAAACGACCGAACAGTGGTCATTTGCGCGATAAAAAGCATTAAGTCGACTACAGTAAAAATACAGCCGCTACGACCGCCAGCCGGCCGCTAGCACCAAAAAGCTGTAAGCGGACAACGCGCTGCACGTTGCAGCAAATCAGAGCGGCAAGCATAGCCGTTGCGGCGCAGCAATTTTGCCTGTTTC
>JAKPSO010000539.1 GCA_029571495.1 Pseudomonadota bacterium | reverse complement strand
CGCGACATTCTCGACGTGTTCTTGGGCACGGGCTTGGGGCCACGCGCCTACGCCGTGATCGAACAGGGCATGATCTCGCGCATCATCGAGGCCAAGCCCGAAGAGTTGCGCGTGTTCCTCGAAGAGGCCGCGGGCGTGTCGCGCTACAAAGAGCGCCGCAAAGACACCGAAAGTCGTTTGGCGGACACGAAAGAAAATCTCGCGCGCGTTCACGACATTCAAACCGAACTGACCTCGCAGGTTGATCGCCTCGAAGGCCAAGCCAAGATCGCCGCGCGCTACCGTGAGCTTGAAAACGAAAAATTAGAGAGCCAAGCGCTGTTGTTTGCGCAGCGACGTGACGAAGCGGCTAAGCAGCGCGAAACCGCTGTCAAAGTGCTCGGCGAATCAGAAACCGCTTTGCTCTCAAAAGAGACAGAACTGCAAGCGCTCGTGACGCAGCTTGAGGGCTTGCGGCAAGACGTATTCACGAAAAACGACGCACAGCACAATGCTCAAGGCGCGTTCTACGAAATCAATTCCGAGGTCACGCGCACGGAGCAGCAGCTCGCGTTCGAGCGTGATCGCGCGGCGCGTGTTGCGAGCGAGGCAGAACAACGGCAGGCCCGTTTGCTCGCGGCGCAAGAGCAGGCGGTGCAACTGACCGAAGCGCTCGCTGAGGCTGACGACGCGGTGGCCGTCGCGTCGGCAAAGCACGCCGACCAAAAAGGTTTTGTTGAAGTCGCGAGCGTCGCGTTGCCCATTGCCGAGACGGCGCTGCGCGCTGCGGCAACCGCGCTCACCGACGTGCAACAAGCGATCAATGGCATCGATAGCGAAGCGCAGTTGTCGCAACTCAAGAAGGTCAACACTGAGAAGAGCATCGCGCAGTTTCAGGCGCGGCGCATGCGTCTAGAGCAAGAGCGTGATCGCCTTGTCGCGCCGGAAGACGCGGAGCTCATCGAGATTGATGAGCAGCTCGACGTGGAGCGCGGCGAGCTAGAAGTCGCAGAACAAACTGCCCAAGAATCCGAAGCGTCGGCGACTGCCGCTGACGAAGATCGCGGCGCGAAGCGTGCCGAACACGAACGCACGACGCGCCTTTTGGGCGAACTCAAAGCGCGCGAAAACGTTATCGCGGGCGTGCAGGCGAAATTCGACAATCGCGGCGCTGGCCAACTGCAGCAATGGCTCGAACGAAACGCCATTCGTGGCGACAAGTTTTGGTCCAAGCTTAGTGTCGACGCCGGTTGGGAAGACGCGGTCGAGGCGGTGTTGCGTGACCGTCTCAATGCCTTATCGGTGGATTCGCTTGAAGCAGCCGCTGCGCTAGAAGTGCCGCCCGCGCGCGTCACCGTATTTGCGAATGCACAAGGCGGCACGCACTCGGACGCGCACGGCGCGGAGGGTTCGCTCCTCGCACACGTCAAAACAAAGGACGCCGCGGTCGGGGCTGCGATCACGCACTGGCTGCACGGCGTTCGCGTTGCGACGTCGCTTTCTGACGGCTTGTCGCACCGCGCGCACCTAGCACCCGGCGAAGTCATCGTCACGCGTGACGGCCACTTGGTCGGCATCAATAGCCTCACGTACTTTGCGCCGGACGAAGCGGTGCACGGCGCGATTGCGCGTCAACGCGAACTCACAGAAATTGCCGCAGCGTTGACGGAAGCTCAAACCGCGGCCACGCGCGCTGAGACCGCGTTTCACGCTGCCGACAAGAAATATCAAGAGCTTCGCGTGCTCGCGACGCAGCAGCGCGGCGCGATTGTCTCGGTGCAGCGCCGTGTGCATTCACTCGAAGTCGAACGTTTGCAGATCGAACAGGCGCGCGCCAAGGCGAGCGAACGTACCCAGCAAATCAGCGCCGAACTCGCCGAGATCGCGGAGCATGCCGCAGTCGAAGCGGAGCACGTCCAATCGCACATCGAAGCGCTTGCGATCAGCGAAGAAAAACGCGTTGCCGCGCATTCCGATCGCGAGATCAAGCGCGGCATTCGCAACGAAGCCGACGTCGCATTGGTGAAGGCGCGAGAAGCCTTGCGCGCCGCCGAAATCTCGTTGCGCGACGCCATGTACGCCGAGCGCGCCGCGCAAGATCGCGTGCAAGAGCTGACGCGCCGCATCTCAAGCAACACACAACAAATCAAAGAACTCGAAGCCGACGTTGCGCGTCTGCAAGGCGAGCAAAAGAGCATCCTGCTGGAGCCGCTCGAACAGAATTTGCAATCGCAATTGAATGTCCGCTTGGAGCGCGAAGCGTTGCTCAAGGCGGCTCGTGAGGCAGTCGACGGTGCGAACGCAGCGCTGC
>JAKPSO010000536.1 GCA_029571495.1 Pseudomonadota bacterium | reverse complement strand
TCGAGTCGGCGAACAACGAAACGTAGAAGTTCGCCGCCTCCTCAGCGTTATTGTTGAACCACAAAAACGGTGTCACTTTGTTGCGTGGTCGAAGCGGCATCGTGCGTCTCCCTAAATCGTTGCGGCTAGCGCCGCGAGTTGGTCTGTCGCAATACCCCAACCGACGTGAAACCCCATCGCCTCGTGCGCTTTGCAATCGTCGGCCGACCAATGCCGCGCTCGGGCCGTGTAGCGCGTCTTGCCCGCTTCATCCTCGAACGTCAGGATGCACGTGAAGAACGCTTTTTCTGACGGCACCCACGCTTCGGTAAACGCATCGGTGAACACCAATTTTTCGTTCTTGATGACTTCGAGGTAGACGCCGCGATTGGGCATCGTCGTGCCGTCTGGTCCCTGCATCGTGATGCAGCTTGCGCCGCCCGCGCGCAGGTCGGTTTCGGCATGAATCGTCTTCCACGGCGGCGGCGTGAACCACTGCGTGATGAGTGCGGGCTCGGTCCAACAGCGGAACAATTTCTCGCGCGGCGCGTCGATGAGACGCGTAAGGACCAGTTCCCGCGGTGCGTTCAGAACGCTGTCTTGTGTGGTCATAAAAACACTCTCTCGAATCTTGAAAAAAGTCGATGCCATCACCGGCAGACGCCGCGGTCAATCGCGACGCGCCGAGGCGACTTCAAACCTGGACGATGGCCTGAAACCCGCCGTAAATCATCCGTTTGCCGTCGAACGGCATCGGGTTTTCTCTTGCGTTCATTCGCGGATCGGATTCGATCCGTTTCCAGCCCTCGTCGCGCACGGCTTTAGACGGCCACATGACCCACGAAAACACGACCGTCTCATTGGGCTCGCGTTTGACGGCCATTGGAAAAGATGTGAGTTTGCCGTCGGGCACGTCGTCGCCCCAACATTCAACTACGCTCAATGCACCGTGGTCCTTGAAGAGTACGGCGCTCTCGCGCGAGTGCTTCTCGAACACATCGCGGTTCGCGGTGGGCACTGCGATTACGAATCCATCAACATAGTTCATGACTAGCACTCCGGTTTCATTTGATTCATCGCGTCCAGGATCTTTTCGGGCGCGATGTCTTGTTTGTGCGTCGCAAGCGCCCAGCGGTGCCCAAACGGATCTTCGAGCTGACCATAGCGATCGCCCCAAAACATATCCGCCAACGGCATCACAACTTTTGCGCCAGCCGCGACAGCTTGCGCGAACGCAGCGTCGACATCCTCGACCTGCAAGTGAATCGTCACTGGCGAACCCTTGAACGCCTTCGGATCCAGCACGCCATGCTGCGGGTAATCGTCAACCAGCATGAGCCAAGAATCGCCAATCTGGACACTTGCGTGCATGAGTTTGCCGGTGGGGTCTGGCAGGCGAAACATCTCCACGGCATTGAACGCTTTTTTGTAGAACTCGATGGCCTCCGCCGCACCCGCACAGGTGAGGTGTGGCGTTAGCGAATGCATGCCATCGGGAATGGCCTTTACTTTATTGGGCGAATTTGTGCTCATCGGGTGACTCCTTTTTTCCGTGTGGTCGATGGCTTTGTTGACAGTGCTTCCTGGTCGGCATTCAGAAGCGACGCGACATAACGCCGCAGGTGCGCGACGCAGTTCGCCGCGATCTCGGCGCTGCCGCGCGCCTTTGCGAGAATGAATGCGCCCTGGATGGCGGCTTGGGTGTAGAGCGCGACGTCGTCCGGCTGCCACGTCGCCTTCGGCGCGTACATTGCTTTCGCTGCAGCGATGTCAGCCGCCACCACCCGCGCGTGCAGCGTGATGCCCTGCTCGCAGGCGTCACGAATGCGGGGATGTGTCTCAAACGTCTCTTGCACCATCGTGCCGAGCAAGCACGTGAAATCGGGCAGCTCGCCTTGCAATATCGCCGCGCGAAAATCGATGTACGCCAGTACGCGGTCGCGCGGGTCGGCGATCTGGGTGTACGGCGCTTGTGCGAAAAGTCCGCCCGTCGTCGCGTTCCAATGCTCCACCGCAGCGAGCGCCAATTCTTCCTTGCTCTTGAAGTGGTGGAAGAAGCTGCCCTTAGTCACGCCCGCCTCTGCGCACAAGTCATCCACCGTCGTCGCCACGTAGCCCTTGGTGCGAATGACCTTGAGCGCGGCGTCGAGGAGTTTGGTTTTGGAGTCTTTAGTAGCAAGGTCCATCGGAAGCTAAGAATGCGGGCAATACACGAGGGAAACTGATTGGCCACAACCATACCTACTAGTTGGTATGTTGTCAAGCGGACGATTTTCCCGCACCGAACTTGCGCGTCTCGCGAACCAGAGGGCGGGTGCATCAGAAAAGCAACTGAGCGACACGATCGGCGACGTACTGGACGGCGCGCGCACGAATCAGGTGTCAATTCGTGACAAACCCGTATACGCCCGCGCGAGACACAAGCACATAATCGCGCTTCGATTTATGAGGAGTCGCGCATGCCTAAATTGAACGTTAACGGCAAGATGCTGGATTACCAAGCCGATGAGGGCACGCCGCTCTTGTGGGTATTGCGAGAACAGCTCGGACTAACGGGTACCAAGTACGGCTGCGGCGTAGCTGCATGCGGTTCGTGCACGGTGCACATTGATGGCGTCGCGGTGCGCGCCTGCGTGATGCCAGCGTCGGCGATGAAACCAACGCAAAAGATCACCACCATCGAAGGCCTCTCGAACGATGGCTCGCATCCGATCCAACGCGCGTGGCAAGCGCTCGACGTGCCGCAATGCGGCTTTTGTCAGTCCGGCATGATCATGGCCGCCACTGCGCTCATCAAAGACAAACCGAACCCCACCGACAAAGACATTGACGAGGCGATGACCAACATCTGCCGCTGCGGCACGTACAACCGCGTGCGCAGCGCGATCCACGTCGCCGCGCGCGAAATGGCCGCCGCCAAATCCGGCAGCAAAGCGAAAACGATTGGCGAAATCGGCAAAACGACGCTCAACATTGACCACACCACCGGAGGCAAAGCATGAGTACCGCTCTCCACACCACAACGCCCGCACAGCCGTCGCGCCGGACCTTCCTCAAAGGCAGCGCTGCGGGCACCACCGGCCTCGTGCTCGGCTTCTACGTGCCGCTCCTCACGCAAGAAGCGCGAGCTCAAGGTGCCGCGAGCGGCACGCCTGAAGTCAACGCCTGGGTCGTGATTCAGCCCGACGATAAAGTGATCGTTCGCGTCGCGCGCTCTGAAATGGGCCAAGGCACATTGACCGGCCTCGCGCAGATGGTGGCCGAGGAGCTTGAGTGCGATTGGTCGAAGGTCGTAACCGAATACCCAACGCCGGGCCAAAGCCTTGCGCGGCAACGCGTGTGGGGCGATTTTTCAACGGGCGGCAGTCGCGGCATTCGCATGTCGCACGAGTACGTTCGCAAGGGCGGCGCGGCAGCGCGAATGGTGCTCCTGCAAGCGGCGGCAAACGCGTGGAACGTGCCGGTCGCGGAATGCAGCGTCTCCAAGGGCATCATCACGCACGGTCCAAGCAAACGCACTACGAGCTACGGCACAGTAGCGCTCGCCGCCGCGAAGCTCGAAGTACCGAAGGACGTG
>JAKPSO010000528.1 GCA_029571495.1 Pseudomonadota bacterium | reverse complement strand
CCGATGTTGTCTTATGCCACCGCGTCTTCCTCTACGCGTTAGTCCGACTTGACGTGCGCGACCTGGATGACTTTGCCCCACTTATCCTGTTCTGCGCGCTGAAACGCCGCGAGCTTCTCTGGCGATCCGCCTACGGGGATTGCCCCGAGGTCAGTCAATCTTTTGGCGACCGATGGTTTCTTCAGCGCAGCGTCCACTTCGGCGGATAAGCGATTGACGATCTCCGCTGGCGTGCCGGCGGGCGCGTAAAGCGCATACCAACTCGACGCCTCAAAGTCCTTCATGCCGAGCACTTCGCCAACGGTGGGCACGTCTGGGTACTCGGCCAAACGCTGCGAGGTTGTCACCGCGAGCATCTTCAAGCGTCCGCTTTTCACGAACGGCGTACTAGTGAGCAAAGTGTCGAACATCAAGTGCACTTGCCCGGCGACGACATCAGCAATCGCCGGCCCGGAGCCTTTGTACGGCACATGCGCCATGGATGTGCCGGTTCGATACTTGAAGTATTCGGGCACCAAGTGAGACGAGCCGCCGTTACCCGCCGACGCAAAATTGACTATGCCCGGGTTGGCTTTGAGGTATGCGACCAATTCAGGAATGGTCTGCACCGGCAATACCTTGGTGTTGGCAACGACAGCAATTGGCACGGTCACCACGAGCGAAACCGGCGCGAAATCTTTGTTAGCGTTGTACGGAATCTTTTCGTGAAGGCGTGGATTGATGGCCATCGTACCGATGCTCGCCATCATCAGTGTGTAGCCGTCAGCTGGCGCTTTCGCGGCCTCCGACACACCAATGAAGCCGTGCGCCCCCGCCTTGTTGTCAACGATGACCGGCGTCTTGAGCGACTCACTGATCGCCTGACCAATCACTCGCGCGGTGATGTCCGTCGGACCTCCAGCCGGGAAGGGCACGATGATGCGAATTGAATTCGATGGCCACTGTGCGTGCGCCGCCTGTAGTGGACAGGCGAACGCAATGGTCGTGCCGACGAGCGCGAGGAATGAGCGTGTCATGGAGTGTCTCCGGCGATTGAATTGCGTTTCAACATGGCGTCGATTTCAGTGTCATCGTAGCCGAGTTCACGCAGCACGGCGCACGTGTGCTCGCCAAGGCGCGGCGGGTTGAGGCGTACGCCGGGTCGCGCGGCGTCAAGCGTGATCGGGAGCAGCACGGTCTTTACGTCGCGACCATCGGGCAACTGCATCGGCGCGAGCCCACCCGTCGCATTCAAATGCGGATCGTCGAACAACGACTGCGGTTGTGTGATCAGCGCGAACGGTAGCCCGTGCCGTTCGAACGTCGCCGCGAGCGCCGTTGCCGAATATTCCGCCAGCCGTTCACGCAGCAATGGCATCAGCCAGTCTCTCGCGCGGACGCGATCATTGTTCGTAGCGAGCCGCGCGTCGGCTCGTAGGTCGGCGAACCCAAACGCATCACAAAAAATCGTCCACTGCGTGTCACTCACAACCGCGAGAAAAATCTGCTCGCCGTCCTTCACAGTAAAGACGTCATATACGGCCCACGCTGAAATGCGCGCGGGCATTGGTGCCGCGGGCTTCCCCGTGACCGCAAACTGCAACATGTGTTGCGCGACCAGAAACACGTTGTTCTCGAACAAGGCGCTTTGCACTTCTTGCCCTACACCGGTCTTCTCACGCGCAGCGAGCGCCGCCATCGCCCCAATCGCGCCGAACATACCGCCCATAATGTCGTTGACGCTCGTCCCGGCGCGAAGCGGATCGCCGGGTCGACCGGTCATGTACGCCAAGCCACCCATCATCTGCACAACCTCGTCGAGCGCCGTGCGATGGTCATACGGACCGGGCAAAAAACCCTTGTGGCTCACATAGATCAAACGTGGATTGAGCGCGCGTAGAGACGCGTAGTCCAGCCCGAGTTTTTGCATGGTGCCGGGTTTGAAATTTTCGCTAACGATGTCCGCGGTTGCGATGAGTTTTAGTGCCGCCTCTTTGCCATCCACGGATTGCAAATCAAGCGCGATGCTGCGCTTATTGCGATTAAACATCGAAAAAAAACCCGCGCCCGAGCCGAGTAATTTGCGGGTGTTGTCGCCGGAAATCGGCTCGACCTTGATTACATCGGCGCCGAGATCAGCGAGCACCATGCCGCAGGTCGGCCCCATGACCATGTGCGTGAATTCGACAACGCGAACGCCCGCGTAAGGCAGCGAGTTTTCGCTCACGAACGCCATCCTTTCGGCAACCCAGCCTCGGGCAACATGCCGTACAAAGGCTCTCCGGGCAGACCGGCCATGAGCGGCGCTCGCGCCGCGATCAACACGTCGAGATCAACACCCGTGCGAACCCCCATCGCTTCAAACATGAACACTAGGTCCTCTGTGACCACATTTCCGGAAGCACCCGGCGCATACGGGCAACCACCTAACCCCGCGAGAGAACTGTCAAATGTACGGACACCCGCGTCGTATGCCGCGAGGCAATTGGCGAGGCCAAGCCCGCGCGTGTTGTGCATGTGCGCCGCGCCCATTCGATCGCCAATTTCAGAGTGCAAACGCGTGAACAACCTTCGCACCTGCGCCGGGTTCGCCATTCCCGTCGTGTCCGACAACCCAGACTCATCGACGCCTGCCTCCGCCATTTCGTTCGCAATCCAAATCACGTCATCTTCTTTCACTTCGCCTTGAATCGTGCAACCAAAAGCCGTCGACATGCCGCACTCGATTTTCACGTGCGGCGCAACGTCATTGCGGTATTTCACGATTTGTCGGACCTCTTCCACCATCGCTTCGCGCGTCTTACGCACGTTCGCGAGCGAATGTGCCTCGCTCGCCGATGCAGGAATGGTGATCTTGTGCACGCCAGCGGCAATAGCCGCCTGCGCACCGCGTAGATTTGGCACCAACGCCATCACGATAAGGCCCGGCAATGTCAACGCATGCGCAACGACCTCAGCCGCGTCGGCCATCTGCGGCAACAATTTCGCCGGCACGAATGAGCAGACCTCAATCTCGCGCAACCCTGACGCATGAAGCGCATCAATCCATGCCAGTTTGTCGCGCGTCGGCATCGTGCGCGGCACGGATTGCAGCCCATCGCGCGGACCAACCTCGCTGATGAGCACGTCAGGCATTACGCGATGCGCTTTAACGCGGTGCGAAATAGTTTCGCGTTTTCGATGTAATGCGTCGCCGCGCTATGCACGCCCGCGATCGCCTCGGGTGAAAGTTCGCGCTTGGCAACGGCAGGACTGCCCACGATCAACGATCCGTCCGGAAACTCTTTGCCCTCGGTGACCAACGCACCGGCACCGACGAGGCAGTTCTTACCGATCTTTGCGCCATTCAAGATCACCGCGCCAATGCCTATCAACGAACCATCGCCTACGGTGCAGCCGTGCAGCATGACCTTGTGCCCGATGGTGACGTTTTTGCCGAGCGTGAGCGGCTTGCCTGGGTCTGAATGCAACACCGACGCTTCCTGAATGTTCGTGCCCTCGCCAATGACCATCGGCTCGTTGTCTGCGCGCAGGATCGCGCCAAACCACACACTCGTGTTCGCCCCAAACTGCACATTGCCAATCACCTCC
>JAKPSO010000471.1 GCA_029571495.1 Pseudomonadota bacterium | reverse complement strand
AACGTCGCGGCGTATTGCATCGCATGGAGCAACACTTGCGTGTCGAGCACGCCGCGATCTGCCTGCGCAAAACCCACGCAACCGGCTTGCGCGAGTTTGGATATTTCGGCGAGATGTTTGCCAGCGAGTTCTTTGGTGAGCGCGCCGAGCGGATACAGGTGCGTGCTGTGGAACGATTGCGCGCGCAAACGCAGCATGTCGACCAAGCCTGGTTCATCGAGCACCGGGTCGGTGTCCGGCGAGCACACCATGCTGGTGACGCCACCCGCCGCTGCGGCTGCAAGTTCCGTTGCGAGCGTGCCGCGTTTGACGTGCACCGCGAGGTCCACCAAACCTGGCGCGACGACGCAGCCGTCGGCGTTGATCTCGCGATTGCTGTGCCAATCAGCGGGCTGTTGGCCGATGGCGACGATTTTCCCCGCCGCGATGAACACATCAGCGAGCGCATCAAACTTCGAACCCGGATCGACGACGCGGCCTTTGCGAATTGCAATTTTCATCGTGCACTCCCCGCCAAAATCGCCATCACGGCCATTCGCACTGCAATGCCGTACGTCACCTGCGGCAAGATCACCGATTGCTTGCCGTCGGCGACCGCAGAGTCAATCTCCACGCCGCGATTCATCGGCCCCGGATGCAACACGATCGCATCGGGTTTCGCAAGCGCGAGCTTTTGCGGCGTGAGGCCGTAACGCGAAAAATATTCGCTTGCGGAAGGCAGCAGCGCGCCGTTCATGCGCTCATTTTGTAAGCGCAGCATCGTGACCACATCTACGCCTTTGAGTCCTTCCTCAAGCGAAGTGAATACGCGAACACCAAGCCGCTCAATGTCTGCTGGTAGCAATGTGCGCGGCCCGATGACCCTAACTTCGGGCACGCCAAGCGTCGTCAATGCATGAATCTGCGAGCGTGCCACGCGCGAATGCAAAATGTCACCCACAATCGCCACCGTGAGCCGTGTGAAGTCTTTCTTGTACTTGCGGATAGTGAACATATCCAGCAAGCCTTGCGTCGGGTGCTCGTGGCGACCATCGCCCGCATTCACGACGTGAACGTGCGGTGCCGCATGTTGTGCGATGAGATACGGTGCGCCGCTCTCCGAATGGCGCACGACGAACATGTCGGCGTGCATGGCGGTGAGATTCGCGATGGTGTCGAGAATCGTTTCGCCTTTGTTCGTGCTTGAGCGCGCGACGTCGAGGCTAACGACGTCCGCCGAAAGGCGCTTTGCGGCAATTTCAAAGGTCGTACGCGTGCGCGTCGAGTTCTCGAAAAAGATATTGAAAATCGACTTGCCGCGCAGTAGTGGCACGACTTTTACCTCGCGCTCGTTGATGCCGACGAAGCTCTCTGCCGTGTCGAGAATGCGCTCAATGATGCGCTTCGGCAAGCCTTCGATGGCGAGCAGATGGTGCAGGTCGCCGTTGTCGTTTAGCTGCAAGTTCTTTTTGGACAACATATTGGGTGCGCCTAGAAATTCGTTTTTCGGGATGAAGTGCGAGGCGTGGGGCGCGCAGCAACCGGAATGTACGTTGGTACATGAGGATTGCGAGCACCCCACAACGAAGCAATTCGCCCGAACAACGGATTTATAGACGCACCCATCAACGTGCCTTCCTAGGTTCGGTTGTTAACGCAAATTTTCCGTCGTTGTCTTTGCTGAGCGCGAGCATCAAGTCACGCGATACGATCAACGGCGCGCCTACGTAATCCGCTGTGATCGGCAATTCGCGGCCACCGCGATCAACCAACACGGCGAGTTGGATCGAGGCGGGACGGCCGTAGTCAAACAGCGTATTGATCGCGGCGCGGATCGAGCGGCCCGTGAACAACACGTCGTCGACAATCACGATGTGCGCGCCTTCGACCGAGAACGGAATCTGCGTGCTGCGCACGTTGCTCTTGAGACCGCTGGTCGACAAATCATCGCGATAAAAGGAAACGTCTATGTAGCCGACTTCATGCTCGCCGTCGAGCTCCGCGGCAAGCCGATCAGCTAGCCACGCGCCACCGGAATACACGCCAACGAGCTTCGCATTGAACGCGATGGCCGGCGCCATTTGCGCTTTGAGATCCGCGAACAGCACCTCGGCGTCGGGGAGGGTTTGATTCGTTTGAGTCATGTTCATTTCACTGTTTCAGTCGCGTCAAGTGGTATCGCGCCTTCCTCAAAAAAACGGCGCAAAATCAACGCCGCCGCTTCGGCATCAATCGCCTGCTTTCTTTTCTGGCCGGTCAAACGACTGC
>JAKPSO010000987.1 GCA_029571495.1 Pseudomonadota bacterium | reverse complement strand
CGCAGCGCGTCAAGGCAAATTTGCACGAACTCGAGTGCCACGATGAGCCCCGGACGCGCTTCGCTTCTCCGGGCTACGGTGGTGGTATGACACCAGTGGAAGCAGAGCTCCAAGATCTTCCGATGGCGCTGATCCATTCTTACGCGGAGCCCGAGGATGCAGCATTGGTGATTATTCTCGCCGAAGCTGTTAGCGGACCTAAGGTAACCGAGGAAGAGTTGGACTCTGAAACGAACACCGTTTTGCGTGAACTCAAAGCCGCAGCGTCGCCAACAATCATTTCCGCCGAATCGAAACTCTACATGTTCACTTGGCAGAGCATCATTGCCTTCATGGTGATGGACGAGCTTCGCGGACACTTGCCGCGCGGGAAATCTACCGGTCGCATTTTTGAGAGATTCTCATCTTCGCCGTTGTTGGACTATGCCCGCGCCAACATTTTCTTATACGACGACGTAACACCTCTTCACCACACGCGTGTTGGAGCAATTGATCGGCACGTTGACGTATTGTCGGAGGTTGAGCCGACTATTGAACGCATCAGATAACACGATGGTGCGATCACCCGCATCATCACCGCGAAGAACATTTTTGGTAAGTATCAATTCGGGTGCACTACGAAGCACTCCATGGAGAAAAAATCATGACTGAAGCAACCGCCGCTCCTGCTGGAGCCCCTAAAGTTAAGAAATCTGTGGCTCTGTCGGGCACGGCTGCGGGCAACACCGCGCTGTGTACTGTGGGCCGTACAGGTAACGACTTGGCCTATCGCGGCTATGACATTTTGGACGTGGCGGACGCCTGCGAGTTTGAGGAAATTGCCTTCCTTCTCGTGCACGGCAAACTGCCGACAGTCGCCGAACTTGCGGGCTACAAGGCCAAGTTGAAGTCACTGCGCGGCGTGCCAGCGGCGGTGCGCACGGCGCTGGAGCAGTTGCCACCGTCGTCGCATCCGATGGACGTGATGCGCACGGCGGTTTCGGTGCTCGGTTGCGTGTCGCCGGAGAAGGACGACCACAATCACCCGGGCGCGAAAGACATTGCCGACAAACTCATGGCCTCGCTCGGCCCGGCGATGTTGTACTGGTATCACTTTAGCCACAACGGAAAGCGCATCGAGATTGAGTCGGACGAAGACTCCATCGGCGGTCACTTCCTGCATTTGCTGCACGGCGAAAAGCCGCCGAAGAGCTGGGTGAAAGCGATGCACACCTCGCTGATCCTCTACGCAGAACATGAGTTCAACGCATCGACGTTCACCTGCCGTGTGATCGCGGGCACGGGCTCAGACATGTACAGCGCCATCGCCGGTGGTATCGGCGCGTTGCGCGGTCCGAAGCACGGCGGCGCCAACGAAGTAGCGTTCGAAGTGCAAAAGCGCTATGACACGCCGGACGAAGCAGAAGCCGACATTAAGGCCCGCGTAGAAGCCAAACAAGTGGTCATCGGCTTTGGTCACCCGGTCTACACGGTCAGCGATCCGCGTAACAAAGTGATTAAGGAAGTCGCACGCAATCTCTCAAAAGAGCGCAACGACATGAAGATGTTCAACATCGCGGACCGCCTTGAAACGGTGATGTGGGACATCAAGAAGATGTTCCCGAACCTCGACTGGTTCTCGGCTGTGAGCTATCACATGATGGGCGTGCCGACCGCTATGTTTACCCCGCTCTTCGTGATCGCGCGCACCAGTGGCTGGAGCGCGCACGTGATCGAGCAACGCATCGACGGCAAGATCATTCGGCCGAGCGCGAACTACATCGGACCGGACGACCAAGCGTTTGTACCGTTGCAACAACGCAAATAGAACATTGTCATGAATCCTTTGCCTCGGTCGCTTTTGTCGGTAAACTGCCAGTGGAATCTTAACGGCGGCTTAACCAACGATGCAACCTGGGGATCACATTCGCAAAAGCGCCGCCGGTCGGGCGGCGCTGGCGTCGCGCGGCCCAGAGTTGACTGCGCCGTTGCGTACGCTCTTGCTGATGATCTACGGCGACAAGACCGCTGCGGAATACAGCGAAATTGCATCACGCCTACCGGCGGGTCGCGCCGGTCTGCAACAACTCATCGAGCGCGGCCTAGTCGAGGTCATCGAGCCCGCGAAAGCTACGCCGTCGTCTTCTGGCGCATCGACGACCAAGAGCGAGGGCACGTTGGTGGCCCCCTTATCGGACGTCGAGCAGATGGCAGCCACGCATACCGTGGACGAGGCGACGCAACAACGACTCCTCTACCCGGAGTTTGTACGAGCGGTATCCGACTTGGGCCTTCGCGCGGTGATGTTGCAAATGAAAGTCGAGCGCGCGATGTCCGCGAAAGAGTTGCTCGCGCTACGCGGCGACGTAGAAGCAGCGATTGCCCGCTCAAAAGGCGAACCTGCACGGCAGGAATTCGCCAACCGCATCAACTTCCTGCTCTCGCAGTAATACCCGCCTACTCGTGCTGCGCGGCACATCCCGCGCCACGCCAGCAATTCCTCAATTTTGTCTTGAACCGTAACCGCCAATCGGCGCGTCGCGGTGCTCTCCTATTGGCCGCGTAGACATTGACCGTCGACAACATTATGAACACCAAAGATCGCAAACCCCTTCCCGGAACTTCGCTCGACTACTTCGACACACGCGCAGCGGTCAACGCCATTGCACCGGGCGCTTACGAAAAACTGCCGTACACGTCGCGCGTGCACGCCGAAAACCTCGTCCGCCGCTGCGATCCTGCGACACTGACGGATTCGCTGAGGCAACTCATCGAGCGCAAGCGCGATCTTGACTTCCCGTGGTTCCCCGCACGTGTGGTGTGTCACGACATTCTCGGCCAAACCGCGCTGGTGGATCTCGCCGGTCTGCGCGATGCGATTGCCGACATGGGCGGCGATCCGGCCAAAGTGAACCCTGTCGTACCGACGCAACTTATCGTCGACCATTCGCTCGCGGTTGAGTACGGCGGCTTCGACAAGGACGCGTTCGCGAAGAACCGCGCCGTGGAAGATCGTCGAAACGAAGATCGCTTTCACTTCATCGACTGGACGAAAAAAGCGTTCAAAAACGTCGACGTCATCCCGCCGGGAAACGGCATCATGCACCAGATCAACTTGGAGCGCATGTCGCCGGTGATTCACGCGAAAGACGGCGTCGCCTTCCCCGATACGCTCGTCGGTACGGACAGCCACACGCCGCACGTTGACGCGCTGGGCGTGATCGCAATTGGCGTGGGTGGCCTTGAAGCCGAAAGCGTGATGCTGGGCCGCGCGTCTTGGATGCGCCTGCCCGACATCATCGGCGTGGAGCTCACGGGCAAGCCACAGCCGAACATCACCGCAACCGACATCGTGCTCGCGCTCACCGAATTCCTGCGCAACTCGAAGGTCGTTGGCGCGTACCTCGAATTCTTCGGCGAAGGCGCTGATGCATTG
>JAKPSO010000467.1 GCA_029571495.1 Pseudomonadota bacterium | reverse complement strand
GCCGTTGCGAAGCGCAAAGCGGGCGATAAGCCGTTGGCGGTGGTGAGCGATGTGGACGATACGATTTTGTTGCCGCTCGCGTACTGGGGCCACATGGTCAATCGAAATATGGATTTCTTTGATGATCCGATTTGGGACGAGTGGATTCCGCGCAACCAGATGGTGACAGCGCCCGGTGCGAAGGAATTTTTTGATTACTGCGCGGCGAACAACGTCGAGGTCTTTTACGTGACGTCTCGCGACCAAGGCGAGAAAACGTTTGACTATGCGATGGAGCACCTACGTCTGGCGAAACTGCCGAACGTGGACAAAGCACATGTGACGGTGTTGCGCGACACGTCCAACAAGCAACCGCGTCAGGACGAAATCGCGAAGACGCACGACATCGTCGTGTTCCTCGGCGACAGCCTCAACGATTTTCGTCGCAAGTACTACACGAAAGATGTTGACGAGCGGCTGAAGCTCATGGAATCGGATCGTGCGGAATACGGGCGTCGCTACATCGTGTTTCCGAACCCGACGGACGGACATTGGATGCGCGCAATATTTGGCGACAGCGAACCGCCACCGACCGACGCCAACCGCGAAATTTTCAAGAAGGCCGCAACGCGTCAGGCGTGGGACGGGAAGTAATCTCCGCGCAAGGGTCGGTTCAACTCTGAACCAATATCGCCGCGTTCGCCCAGAACGCGGCCCCCTCCTACACGAGCGTGTGCGCCGTCGAACAGAACTTGCGTGCGTGCTCTCGTATCGTTGCCCCATGCGACGGTGATCACACCGTTGCGAGCGTGGCGGCGCTTATTGCAGTTTCAGTGTCGGCACGCGCCTTTGCATGCGCCGTGCGCTCACGCCTCGTGAACACTTGTCGCTCTGAGACTGCAGCAAACGATACGACGGGAAATCAACTATGAAAAAGCGCTTAATTTTGGCGACACTCACTTTGGCCGGAGCGCTTGTCGGCGGCGTGAACGTCGCTTACGCACAAGTGGCCGGGGCCACGACCACGATCGGCGTGAGCGTGAGTGAATCAACGCAAGTCGCGCTCGGTTGGAGCGTGAAAAAGACGCTGATGGGAAAGACGATTTACAACGACCTCGGCACCAAGGTTGGCAAGGTTGAGGACTTAATCATCTCGCCGGAGCGCAATGTGTCGTACGTGATCGTCGGCGCGGGAGGTTTCGTGGGCATAGGTCGTCATGACGTAGCGGTGCCGGTATCGCAAATCCAGAATCGCTCGGGACGCTTGGTGATGGCAGGCGCGACGAAAGACACGATCAAGGCGCTGCCCACGTTTGATTACGCCAACGACACTGCACGCCGCGATGAGTTCATCGCCGCGGCTGAGCGCGACATCACGAACGCGAAGGCGAAGGTGTCGGACCTCGACAAGGCCGCGGGCACCGCAGCGACCGACATGAAGGCCAAGATCGACACGCAGACTACGACGCTCAAAGCAGACATGAAAACTGCCGAAAGCAAACTTGGCGAAATGAAAATGGCGAC
>JAKPSO010000466.1 GCA_029571495.1 Pseudomonadota bacterium | reverse complement strand
GCTGTGCGGTCGTTAGCAGCGAAATTATCGTAAAGTCAACAAGGCAACAAATCTCCGTATAACGACCGTCAGACGGCCGTTATACGAGAAAAGCTGTTAACGCCAATGACCTGGGACCCAGTAATGGCCGCGGTGGTCATTGCGCCAATGGCCCGGCACCCATTGCGTGTGACCCTGAGCAGGGCGTGCCCAGTGTCCACGTGTCCAGGTGTATTCGCGGCCCGTCCAGTGCCAGTAGCCGCCGACCCAAACGTGGCCCGGGCCAGGCGATGGCAGCATTTGCTCCGAGTACGGTGCAGGAGGTGCGCGGTCCACATACACCACCGGACCAGCGCTTACGTACGCCGGACCCGGCACGCGCGCTGCGACTACGCAGCCAGTCAACACCACGGCCGCACCGGCGCATGCAAGCGCGGTCGCCAAAGAAGTTTTCGAAAAACGCATAGAGCCTCCTAAAAAAGTTCGACGGACGGACTTTGCAACGATCAGCCAAAGCTGCGGGTTGACCATCAACACGAAATTTACGATTACTTACAAGTCGGTTGCGAATCGTTATCGCCCGCCGCGGATGCGGAAAGCGGTCACGAGCAAACCACCCAACAGCACCGCCGCGACGAAGTTATGTGCCGTCGCTAATAAAAGCGGTTGCGCCCAAAGCACGGTCGCGACGCCTAGCAAGATTTGCAGCAGCAGCACACCCTTGATGAACATCGCGAGTGAGCGCAACGCGCTGTCCGCACGCAGCAGGCGCACTGCGGCGAGCACGACGACAATGGTCACGATCAACGCGCCGATGCGATGCGCCCAGTGAATCGCTCTGAGCGCTTCGACCGACAAGAACGTACCGTCGGGATTGCGCGCCAACGCACGCAACCACGTAAACCCATCGCTCCACGCAAGCGTCGGCGCGAATGTTCCATTGCAAGCGGGGAACCCGGCGCACGCAACCACGGCGTAGTTCGTGCTCACCCAGCCGCCCAAAAAGATTTGCACGGTGACGGCGAACACCGCGCCCCACACCAGCATGCGAACGCCGCTACCGACTCGAACAGCGCGCGCGCCCGGCTCGCCCTGCCGCGCGCGTTCGATCATCCAGAACCACAGCAGGAGCGCGAAGAGCAGCATGCCTCCCATCAAGTGCGCAGTGACCACAATCGGCATGAGTTTGAGCGTCACGGTCCACTTGCCAAACAAGCCTTGCGCCGCCACGACGATCAACAGCAAAAACGGCCAGCCCACCCCCACCGGCGCCACGGTCTGCTCCAGCAGCATGCGCGCCCGCGTAAATCTCGCCACCATCGCGCGAACAAACATCACCAAGATCAACGCGCCGATAAACGACGCGAGGTAGCGATGCAGCATCTCGATCCACGCCTTGCTGTGGCTCACGGGCCCGTGCGTCCCGCCCTGCTCTGCGATTGCGGCGTTGATCTGCGTGCTCGCCGTCGCGGGCAACAATTGCCCATAACACCCTGGCCAATCGGGGCAACCCAAACCGCTATCTGTCAGGCGCACAAACGCGCCAAACGCGATGAGATCAAGCGTCAGGAACGCGGTGATCGCGACCAGCCGCCCCCAACGCATGCGAAGCCCCATCCACAACGCCAACGCCAGCAACACGAACCAAATAATCGCGTTAATCGTAGACAGCGAGAACTGCCAGATGATGGGTTCGGTTGAAGCGGGCATGAAATCACAGGTCGTGCGGCAAGCCCGTATTGTAGGAGCGCCATCTTATGCGGCGCGGACAACAATAGAATCAAGCCATGCGCCTATTACGTCTCGCGAAAATTATTTCCGTCTTTCATCGGTTCGGTCTCGATGAGTTTGTCCTAAAAGACGCCACCAATCCCGTTTTGCGTGGCATCGGCCGCGTGCTGGGCGCGCGTGAGCACGACGCTCCGCGCGGTGCGCGTTTGCGCTCTGCCCTCGAGGCCTTGGGGCCGATTTTCGTGAAGTTCGGGCAAGTGCTCTCGACGCGACCCGATTTGATTCCGCCCGACATCGCCGCCGAATTGTCATTCTTGCAAGATCGCGTGCCACCATTCGCGCAAGAGGAAGTGCGCAGCGTACTGGAGAGCGCGTACGGTCGCCGCGTTGAAGACGTATTTGCAAGCTTCGATTGGCAACCCGTCGCTAGCGCGAGCGTTGCGCAGGTGCACTTCGGCACGATTCAACTCAAAGTCGGCGGTGCGGCGGAAGCCGGCAGTGGTGTCATAGAAACGCGTGAAGTCGCGGTGAAAGTTCTGCGTCCAAATATCCAGCCCGTGATCGAAAGCGATTTGGCGCTGCTTCGTGTATTGGCGGGTTGGGTCAACAAATTCAGCGCCTCGGGTCGACGCTTGAAGCCGCTGGAAGTCGTCGACGAATTCGATAAATATTTGCACGACGAACTTGACCTCGTTCGCGAAGCGGCCAATTGTTCGCAACTGCGACGCAACTTTACGAATTCGCCGCTTCTTTACATGCCCGAGGTGTACTGGGATTGGTGCGAGACAAGCGTGATGGTGATGGAGCGACTGCACGCAACACCCGTCAACCAGATTGAAAAACTTCGCGCGGCGGGCGTTGACATCAAGAAGCTCGCGAGTGACGGCGTGGAGATTTTCTTCACGCAAGTGTTCCGCGATGGTTTTTTTCACGCGGACATGCATCCGGGCAACATCGCGGTGCGCACCGACGCGCCACATGTCGGGCAATACGTCGGCATGGATTTCGGCATCGTCGGTACGTTGACCGACACTGACCGGCGCTACCTTGCAGAGAATTTTTTGGCTTTCTTCCGTCGCGATTACCGCCGTGTGGCGAGCGCGCACATCGAGTCCGGTTGGGTCCCTGCGGGCACGCGCGTGGACGAGCTTGAAAACGCGGTGCGCAGCGTGTGCGAGCCGATTTTTGATCGTCCAATGGCGGAGATTTCGTTCGGAAAAGTACTGATGCGACTGTTTCAAGTGTCACGCCGCTTCAACGTAGAAATTCAACCGCAGTTGGTGTTGCTGCAAAAAACGCTTCTGAACGTTGAAGGCCTTGGTCGCCAACTCGATCCGTATCTCGACCTGTGGGCGACGGCGCAACCCTTCCTCGAAAAGTGGATGCGCACGCAAATCGGCCCGGAGGCGGTCGTGCAACGCCTAGTCGAACAGGCACCGTATCTCGCGACAGCACTACCGCAAATTCCGCGCCTCATCCATCAAGCGCTCGAGCGACGTAGCGATCCTCCCGCACCAGTGATCATCAAGACCACTTCTGTGTGGTCGAACGTGTGGTTAGCGATCATTGCGTTCACGCTGCTCGCGATTTTGGGCACGCTGTGGGTTTCGTTGCTCGTTGAGCAATGATCACTGAGGCGTTGAGCGCTGCATGAATCCGCTCTCGCTGGAACAACCGTGGGGCCGTGGCTTTTCGGCGAGGCAGTCGCACGCGTTTGTCGATGGCGGCGAGTTCCCGCAATTGGCTGGCACGCTGCTGCCGCGCGGCCTTGGTCGTAGCTATGGCGACGTGTGCGTCAACGACGGTGGCACCCTGCTACACACGTTTCGTCGCGATCGCCTCCTTGCCTTTGACCCGAGCACCGGAGTGCTTACCTGTGAAGCGGGAGCGGCACTCGCAGACATCGCGCAAACGGTGTTGCCGCATGGCTGGTTCCTTCCCGTGGTCCCCGGAACACGGTATGTAACGGTCGGCGGCGCAATCGCTAACGACGTGCACGGCAAAAATCACCATATGCGCGGCACGTTCGGCCGCGCAGTTCGTCGCGTCACCTTGCGTCGCTCAGATACAGGCATTCAATCGCTTGGCGCGACGGACCCGATGTTCGCCCACACCGTCGCTGGCCTCGGATTGACGGGATTGATTGAGGATGCGACGGTGCAGCTCGATCGTGTGCCGGGGCCCGGCATAGAGCAAGACACGCTGCTCTTTGGCGGCAACAAAAGCGGTGGCGGCATTGATGACTACCTCGCGCTCGACGCCGAAAGCAAAAGCTGGAATTACACCGTCGGCTGGATCGATACGATGGACAGAAATCTGCGCGGCGTTTTCTTTCGCGGCAAGCATTGCGACGGCCCGAAAGAGTGGCTGGCGCCCAGCGCTCCGAAGCTCGCGCTGCCGTTAGACGCCCCTCAATGGCTACGTGGTCGCTGGAGTGCTCGCGCGCTTAACGCCACGTATTTTCGCGTTCAAAGCACGAACACCGCCTCGCGCGCGACGATTCCGTTGTGGCAGTTTTTCTTTCCGCTTGACGCAGTCACCGCATGGAATCGCGCGTACGGGAAGCGTGGCTTCATTCAGTACCAATTCGTCGTTCCCAACGATGCGGCGCGCGAAACGGTGCCGCGCATCCTCGCGCATCTGCGTGAGTCAAATGTTGCGAGCTACCTTGCAGTCATCAAAACTTTTGGCGAAATACACTCTCCGGGGCTCTTGAGTTTCCCGATGCCGGGTACCACGGTAGCGCTCGACGTGCCCGCGCCAAGCGACGCGGATCGCCGCGCGTTGGATCGGGCCGACGCGATGGTGGCCGACGTCGGCGGGCGCGTGTATCCCGCGAAAGACGCGCGCATGTCCACGTCGATGTTTCAACGGTTTTTTCCGCAATGGCGTGAACATGAGGCGGCGCGCGACCCGGCGATCTCGTCGAGTTTCTGGCGACGCGTTGCCCTTGCAAATACGTGAGCCGTGACTCGCGATAATCAATTCCTATGAGCACACGCATCATTGTCGTCGGAGCCACCTCATCAGTTGCGCAATCTGCAATTCGTCTGTGGGCGGCACGCAGCGCGTCGCTGACGCTCGTGGCCCGCAACGCTGAGGAGCTTGCACGCATCGCGGCAGACGCACGCGTTCGTGGCGCAATCGACGTCGATGTGGTCGTTGGCGATTTGACGAATCGTGAATTCATCACAGCCACTGTCGACGCTATTCCGGCCGGAGGCGACGGCACTCAGCAGGCACTCATCGCCTACGGCAGTCTCACGGATTCGACGCGCGCCGATGCCGATCTTGACTACCTCGCAGCCGAACTCAATGCCAATTTCGTGAGCGCAGCGCTCTGGACGCAGGCGCTCGCCGAGCGAATCGCGCAAGCCGATTGCGGCGGTGGCGCCATCGCCGTGATCTCGTCG
>JAKPSO010000437.1 GCA_029571495.1 Pseudomonadota bacterium | reverse complement strand
AGCGACCGCAGCGTTCGTCGTCGCGGCAACGCAGGACCATGGCGACGAGCACGTGCATGCGGCAGTGAAGTCGCTTCTACGCATGCCGTCGCTGCCGAAACATTTGCCGACCAATGCGTTGCACGACATCCCGGACAGCGCGGGCGTGTATCTCTTCTTCGGCATCAACGATTTGCCGCTCTACGTCGGCAAGGCCAAGCACTTGCGCGAACGCATCCGATCGCACTTTTCGAGTGACCACGCCACGTCGAACGACCTGCGTCTGTCGCAAGAATTGCAGCGCATCGAGTGGATTCCGACCGCGGGCGAATTCAGCGCGTTGCTGCTCGAAGCGCAGATGGTGAAGCAGCGTTTGCCGTTGCACAACGTGAAGCTGCGGAGGCGCGAGAAGCTCGGCTTCTTTCAGTTGATTGCGGACGAAGACAAAACCTCGCTTGAATGGATGGAAGCCAACACGCTCGATGCGATCACTCCGAACCTCTTCGGGCCGTACAGCGACAAAGCCTCCGCCAAACGCTCGCTAATGGAAACCGCGCGCGAGCATCGCTTGTGTGATCACGCATTGGGTTTTTCGAAGCCGCGTGTGAAGAACGAGCCTTGCTTCGCGCGACAAATTGGCCGCTGCCACGGCGCCTGCATCGGGCTAGAGACGGCGCAGCAACACGGCGAACGCATCCGCACCGCGCTCAGCACCGTTGCGGTTCCCGTGTGGCCGTTCCCCGGCGCAGCGGTCTACGAAGAACGCGATGAAGCCAATGACCGCACGGACCTCCTCGTCTTCGATCAGTGGTGCGCCGTCGTGGGTGGCGCGCGCATGCCGTTCGATGCCGATGTCTACAAACTGCTGCGGCAGACGATGGGAAAATCCGCGGCGAAATTTCGGCCGCTGCCGTAGCCCAAGCGCGCACCGCGACAGCAACCGCCGTGCGTTACTCCGGTTGGATTCCCGCGTCCTTTGCGACCTTGGCCCACTTCGCCATTTCGGCGACGATGAAGTCCGTGAATTGCTGCGCCGAACCGCCGCCGATTTCGAGACCGGCATCTTCAAGCTTTTTGCGAACGTCGGGCATCGCGAGAATTTTGTTGATTTCGGCGTTGAGCTTCGCGACGGTCGTCTTCGGCGTGCCCGCTGGCGCGAGGATGCCACCCCAAGTGCTCGTCTCGTAGCCGGGCAGCCCCGCTTCCGCCATCGTCGGCAGCGTCGCGAGCACACCGACGCGCTTGGACGTGGTTACGGCAAGCGCGCGCACGTTACCTGCGCCGATCTGCGTCTTGATCGCGGCCACGGTGTCGAACATCATGCTCGTGCGACCACTCAGCAAGTCGGGGTGCGCGAGCGTCGAGCCTTTGTACGGCACATGCGTCATGTCGATCGCGGCCATCGTCTTGAACAGTTCGCCAGAAAAGTGCGGTGCACCGCCGGAACCGCTCGACGCAAACGTGAGCTTGCCGGGGTTGGCTTTGCCATACGCGATGAGTTCTTTCACCGATTTCGCGGGCAGCGCGTTACCGACCACGAGCACGAGCGGCACGACGTGCGTCAGCACCACCGGCTCGAAACTCTTCACGGTGTCGAACGGAAGCTTCTTGACCATGCTCGGGTTGATCGCATGGCTGCTGGCGACGAGTGCGAGCGTGTGCCCGTCCGGTGCGGATTTGGCAACGATGTCGGTCCCGATGATGCCGGTGGCACCTGCTTTGTTGTCGACCACCACCGACTGGCCCCAAGCTTCGGTGAGCTTCTGCCCGATTAAGCGCGCGGCCAGATCAATGGCACCGCCAGGCGAAGCGGGAACGACGATGGTGATTTGCTTCGACGGAAAGTTCGCGGGGGTTTGCGCTTGCGTGGTGACCGACGCGAAGGCTGCAGAGAACGCGATGGCAGCGACGGCGCGGAATGTAGGCGTGAACATGAGAATCCTTGTGGAATGGGCCGACGCAAATCGACGCGATGAAAATGTATCGATACAGCTTTTTCGCTCTAGTGACCGATCCACGGTCGTTAGCGGCATATTTTTTTATAACTCAACTATGAACTATTTTCGGCCGCAACGACCATCTGATGGTGGTTAGAGGCGAAAAGCTGTCACAACGTAATGGTAATTTGATTTGCCTTTCCGTTCGCGGATCGAGCGCGGCGATGCTAGTACTTTTTTGGGCGCAGATTCCGCAGATTTGACGCAGATTTCCGTTGACTTTCGATCACGGCCAAACGCGTGAAGCTGTTTCGTAAACATCTGCGGTAATCAACTGACACATCTGCGTAATCTGCGTCAAAAAAGCCGCTCATGGCTCAACGCGCCGGTACTGCTCTCGTCACTCCACCTTGATCCCCCGCTCGGCGATCACTTTGCCGTAGCGCACGCGGTCGCGGTCGATGATGGCTTTGAGCTCGGCGGGCGTTGAGGACTGTGGTGTTGCGCCCTGGCCGATGAGCTTCTCGCGTACGTCCGCCGTGGCGACGATCTCTTTGATGTCGGCCGCGACCTTGTCGATGATCGCTTGCGGCGTACCCGTGGGCGCAAACATCGCAATCCAAGAGCCGGATTCGGAGCCCGGCACGCTAGCTTCAGCGAGCGTCGGTACGTCTGGCAGTGCGGGCGAGCGCACCGCGCTGCTCACCGCGAGCGCCTTGAGTTTGCCTGCCTTCACAAAGCCCGAGCCTTCGAGCGCCGACGCAAACAATATGTCCACGTGACCCGCCATCAAGTCCGTCATCGCCGGCCCGCCGCCTTTGTACGGAACGTGCGTGAGCTTAGTGCCGGTGGCGGTTTGGAAAATTTCTGCAGTGAGGTGCGGCGAACCGCCCTGCCCTGAGCTGGCGTAGGTGCGCTTGCCGGCTTCCGCATTCGCAAGCGCGACGAACTCGCGCGGCGTCTTCGCCGAAACCGATGGCCCTGCAAGCATCACAAACGGCAGCTCCGCGATCATCGAGATCGGTGCGAAGGCGGTGTCGGCGTTGTACGGCATCTTCACGTACAGCGACTGATTGATGGCCTGCGTGCCCACGTTGCCGACAAGCAATGTGTAGCCATCGGGCTTCGCCTTCGCTACCAAATCCGCACCGACCAAACCGCCGGCGCCTGCGCGGTTTTCAACGATGACCGATTGGCCCCATTTGGCCGTGAGCTTCTGCGCGATGAGCCGAGCACCAATGTCGGTGCCGCCACCCGGTGCGAAGGGGACGATCACGGTGACCGGTTTGTTCGGATACGCGGGCTGCGCGAGCGAGGGTTGTACCGAAAGCGCCGCACATGTGACGATGAATACTGAGAAACACCGTCGAAGGGTAGATTTCATTTTGGGGCAAGCCTTCAGTTGGTTGAATCTATGTCGGTCTGGTTTCGTCTGGTCACTATGGCGTGCTCGGTGCGCGCTTCACGCCTGCACCGGAACGCACGCGTTGTTCAACGATTCGCACATCGTCCAGCGAGTACGTGTACGGAATGGTCCAACCAACATCGGAAGTCACCGCTCCGCCCGACTGATTCTGCAACATAGTGGAGGCGTCAATATCGGCCCCATCGATATTCGCGGCGAACCGATTCCCTCGCGCGTCGATGCGATTACCGCGCCACCATTTGAAGATCACCGGTGAGGTTTTCCCGCGTACATCAAACACATTTGCCTCAGCGATCACGCGCGAGCTGAATCCAACCCCAATCGAATAGTCGTAACCATAGTCGGCGCCGGGTATCGCGGTGTACAAATTATTGAAGAGGTGAACACGCCCGTAACGAACGCGCGGGGAGCGAGCGCGCACGTTTTCAAACCAGTTGTGATGCATGGTGACACGAAGTTTGCCGTCGTCGTCTGCCCGGTTGTCGCTGTTACCGATAAGCAAGCCCTTATCGTGATTGCGAAAGTGACTGTTCGACACGGTGATTCGATCAGACCCGCGAACGATATCGAGCAAACCGTCGTGAAATTGCATGGGGCGGTTGAACAGCCATCGACTCATGTGGTCAGGGCGAGCTCCGTCTGAAAACGTGCAATGATCAATCCACACACGGCGCGCGTTGTAGAGCGTGACGTTGTCGTATTCGGAATTCCATTCGCCGTCAGCGTTGTCTTTGGGATCCCACAGCGGAAAGTAGTCATAAGCGTCTTCAAACGCGAGGTTCTGAATGATGACGTTATGCGCGTCTTTGACCATCAGGGAACCATTTTTTATGAGCGGCCGCGGACCTACGCCAATCAATGATGTGTTGGATCCGACGTGCAGCACCACAACCGCGCCTTGCCGCTGCGCCGATCGGCGACGAGCGTCTTCCTGCGGTCCCGCTGGCGCTGACTTCCCCCAAGTGGCGGGATGGAACGCCTTCGCGTATTCGTCCCACGAGAACTCTGGATCGCGATAGTCCTCTTCGTGCAGCGGACGGTTATTCGCATCAACGCTAAGATCAATTTCACCTTCGACGTAAATGATCTTCTCCGCATCGAATGACGCGCGCCTCGCGCTGTCGCCGAGTGCACTTGCGAGTTCGTTCCGGTTGCGAACGCGATAGATGTGCTCGGGACGCGCTCCCGCGCCGCCAACCACAGGACTATCAAC
>JAKPSO010000427.1 GCA_029571495.1 Pseudomonadota bacterium | reverse complement strand
TGGACGGCTACTCCGATGAATACGTCGCTCACGTCCAAGACTTGATTAACCGCCGTCCTCGCAAAATACTCAACGGCTTAACCCCCTACGAAATACACTTCTCACACCCGCGCTCGCCGACTGTTCGTACTTAAATCCAGCGAAATAGCCGTTAAGCACCGTGCGTCGGTCGTTACGATAAAAAGTTGTAACGATTTCGTCAAGTCTTGCAGACGAACTGCCGAAATAGAAAAAGGCCCCGCGGGGCCTTTTTCATTGTGCGGTCACTCGAACCGCTGACGGCGGATTACGAACCCGTCTTACCCGTTTCGACCATTTGCATCGGTTCTGCGGGAGCCTCGGCGCGTGGTGGACGTGCGCGACCGCGTTTGACGGGCTCGTCGGTCACGTACGCGGTAGGCGCGCTGGTGCTCTTCGTTTCCATCAATTGCAATCCTGCGTCGCTTGGAAGCGCGTAGGTGAAAGGCTTCGGCGCTTCGCGCTTTGGCTCGGGAGCGACAGGCGCAGGAGCGGGCGCCGCGACCACCGGGGCCGGAGCGGGGGCCACGTACTGCGGTGCCGGCGCAACCGGTGCTGCGACCGGTGTCGCGGTCTGTGGCGCGGCAGAAGCGACATCAGTCGCTGGGGCCGTGCTTTGGCTTTCGCCCACATTGCCTTCGGCGCGTGGAGCACGTTCGCCGCGCTCACCACGGTCACCGCGATCGCGGCGGCGTGCGCCGCGCTCACCACGTGGCGGACGATCCGTACGCTCTTGCGGCGTTACGTCGACGCTGTTGGCGTCACCACCTTCTTGCGCGACCATTGGTGCTGCGTTGGCGGCGGTTTGCTCAGCGTTTTGCGCTGCTGCATTGCCGTCACGCGGTCCGCGGTCGCCACGATCACCACGTTCGCGCCGCGATCCACGCTCGCCGCGTTCACCACGATCCGAACGCAGTTCACGTTGCTCGCGTGGCGGCTTGTTGTCGACTACGACATTCGCGTCACCTGGCGCGGCAATAGCGGCTTTAGCTTCGCGCGGAGCACGTTCGCCTTGCGCGGGCTTTGCGCCATCTTTGCGTTCATCACGACGCCCATCGTTACGATCTTTACGATCACCGCGATCATTTCTGTCGTTGCGATCGTTGCGGTCCTTACGATCGCCACGACCATTGCGGTCACCACGGTCGTTGCCGCCGCGACGACCGTTGCGGTCATTGCGGTCGCCGCGATCACGGCCACCGTCACGGTTGCCTTCGCGCTTCTTGTCGTCGGCTTTAGCGGGAGCTTCAACCAATTCGGTCGCGGGCGTGCTGCCCGTGAAGATCGATTTGAAGCGAGCCCACAGACCGGCTTGTTGCACAGGCTTTTGCGAGACTTGCACTGGCGCGGCCGCGGGTGCCGGCTTGGCTTCAATGTTCGGTGCGGGTTGCAAGGGCGTGATGCCTTTGACCGCGGCTTCAACGCGTACTTCGTTGGCTTCTTGTTTGATCGATTCGACCGGATCGACTTGCTCCGGACGCTCAACCATCTTGTAGCTCGTCGGCATCGGTTCGGCGGAATTGAGCTCGTCGTGCTTCAAGCGCTGAACGGTGTAGTTCGGCGTTTCCAGATACAGATTCGGGATCAAAACGACGCTTACTTTGAGGCGCGTTTCGAGAGACTGAATATCGAAGCGCTTTTCGTTCAGCAGATACGTCGCGACGTCGACTGGCACTTGCGCCACAACTTGCGCGCTGTTGTCCTTCATCGCTTCTTCTTGGATGATGCGCAGGATGTGCAGCGCAATCGATTCGGTCGAGCGGATGTGGCCGGTGCCGTGGCAGCGTGGGCACGGCAGATGCGCGCTCTCGCCAAGCGATGGCTTCAGACGCTGACGCGACAACTCCATCAAACCAAAGCGCGAAATCTTGCCAAGCTGAACGCGAGCGCGATCAAGCTTCATCGAATCGCGCAGCTTGTCCTCAACGTCACGTTGATGCTTGCTTGATTCCATGTCGATGAAGTCGATGACGATCAAACCGCCCAAGTCGCGCAAGCGAAGTTGGCGCGCGACTTCGTCGGCGGCTTCAAGGTTCGTGTTGAAGGCGGTCGTTTCGATGTCGCCGCCTTTGGTGGCACGCGCCGAGTTGACGTCCACCGAAACCAAAGCTTCAGTGTGGTCGATCACGATCGCGCCGCCCGACGGTAGATTCACCGTGCGGCTAAACGCGCTCTCGATTTGGTGCTCGATTTGGAAGCGCGAGAAGAGGGGAACGTCGTCTTGGTATAGCTTCACACGGCTGACCGTGTTCGGCATGACGTGACCCATGAAGCCCTTGGCTTGCTCGTACACGTCTTCGGTGTCGATCAAGATTTCGCCAATGTCCGCCGTGTAGTAATCGCGAATCGCGCGAATCACGAGGCTCGATTCTTGGTAAATCAACAGCGGCGCTTTATTGGCTTTTGCGGCGCCATCAATCGCGGCCCACAGCTGCAACAGGTAGTTCAAATCCCACTGCAGTTCCTCAACCGTACGACCGATGCCCGCGGTGCGAGCGATGATGCTCATGCCGTTTGGCACTTCGAGTTGCGCGAGTGTGTCGCGCAGTTCGTTGCGGTCTTCGCCTTCGATTCGGCGCGATACGCCACCACCGCGCGGGTTGTTTGGCATCAGAACGAGATAACGACCGGCGAGCGAGATGAAGCTCGTGAGCGCCGCACCTTTGTTGCCACGTTCGTCTTTTTCGACTTGAACGATGATCTCTTGGCCGACGCGCAGATTGTCCGCAATTTTGTTGCGGTTCATCTCGCCATCGACGGCGAGGACGGAGCGTGCAATTTCTTTGAATGGCAGGAAGCCGTTGCGCTCTGTGCCGTAATCGACGAAGCAGGCTTCGAGCGAGGGTTCGACACGGGTGACCGTGCCTTTGTAAATGTTGCTTTTGCGCTGCTCTTTTGAAGCAGATTCAATATCCAGGTCGACGAGTTTTTGTCCGTCGACGATAGCAACGCGCAGTTCTTCCGACTGGGTTGCGTTAAACAGCATGCGTTTCATGCGTACCTTCCCGTTCAACGTGCGGGCATGGCGATGATAGCTGCGGTGACCTGTGACGCGAGACGCTGCGTCGCTGCCGGAAGACGGCTAGCGAAGACGAATGCGGATGCTTGAGGCGAAAAACGTCGGAGAGGGAATCGGCAAGTGGCCAGGCGACGACTCTGCGAGCCCAGCATGTAACGCCGGGGTGGGAGTGTTTTGATAGGTCTGCTCAACGCTTGAAGCGGAGGGCCAAACCAATGCGCTGGCGCGCGGATTCATGACAGTTATTTCTCGGGTCGAACACGTAGCGTTGTGGCCGCGTGTGCGTATCAAACTTTTCACAGGCCAGCGAGCAACAAAAGCGATGCGCGGTGGCTGAACTCTTTACAATCGCCGCTTTTCTCGGTGGCAGCTTAACCGTGGAATCGATGAGGCTCGCAACGTCGGCCGAACCGTTGGCGGCAAAATTTGCCTACCTGTGCGCGAACCAGCGATATGCACTTACGCACGGCTGGGGGCGCCTGACGGCTCGTATGATCTACGAGTTAACTACTTGATTCAAAATGTCAGTCGCCCCGGCCAAAGCAGCGGCGACTGACAACCGGCAAATTATAAGGCAAATGAAGGACTTAGCGCGAATTTCTGCACCGATTTCTGGTGCAACGCCCCGATCCTCGTCCGCAGCGGACGTGGGAGCGGCTTCCGGCGCGCAAGTCAGGCATTTGCGCGTCCCCGACGCCTACGCCGGCCAGCGCGTGGACAACTACTTGATTCGGGAGCTCAGGGGCGTCCCGAAAACGCACATTTATCGCATCGTTCGCTCGGGCGAGGTGCGCGTGAATGGCGGCCGTGTGAAGGCCGAAACCAAGCTCGCGGCGGGCGACGAATTGCGTATCCCGCCGGTTCGCGTTGCGGCCGAGCCTGAGTTCAAGCAACTCACGGGCGACTTTCCGCACGACATTGTGTGGGAGGACGAGCACCTCATCGCGATCAACAAGCTCGCGGGGATTGCGGTGCATGGCGGTTCGGGCATCAGTTTTGGCGTAATCGAGCAACTTCGGATGGCGCGGCCAAACGCGCCGCTTTTGGAGCTGGTGCATCGTTTGGATCGCGACACATCCGGCGTTTTGCTGATCGCCAAGACAAGGGCTGCGCTCGTCGGAATGCACGAGACTTTGCGCGATAAGTCGGGAGATAAGCGCTATTTCGCCGCAGTTAAGGGCGAATGGGTGAATGATCGGCAACACGTCAAGCTGCCACTCGCCAAGTTCACGCGCCCCGACGGCGAGCGTCGCTTGGAAGTGAACGACAAAGAAGGCCAGTTCGCGCACACGATTTTCAACCTCGTAGAACGCCGCCGCGACATGAGTTTGCTTGAGGCTGAACTCAAAACCGGCCGCACCCACCAAATCCGCGTGCACTTGCAGCATTGCGGGTTTCCGATTGCGGGCGACGACAAATATGGCGACGCGGCGTGGAACAAGACGCTGCGGGCGGCCGGGTTCAAGCGCATGTTTTTGCACGCGAAGTCGTTCACTTTCGAGCATCCCGTGACCGGTGAAACGATCACCGTCGAAGCGCCTCTGCCGCGTGAGCTCGCTGCTTTTTGGTACGGGGCGGCTGTATGAGTGCCGCGCCGAAACGATTTCAACTC
>JAKPSO010000412.1 GCA_029571495.1 Pseudomonadota bacterium | reverse complement strand
ACGTTCTTTGAACTGCGCGGCAGATAGTTTTTCGAAGCGCGCTTGGTCGAGGGTGATGTCGTCGACCGCGACGGGCACACCAACAAGCGAGAGCTTGTTGCGGATGTGAAACGTTGGCGCGCCGACGGCGATTTTGAGACGCGCGGCTGCTTCCTCGTCCGCCACCGATTTGTGGAAAAAGACGGACTCGACGAGCGGGTAGCTCTTCACGCCTTTTTGCGGGACGATGTGAAAGAAGTAGAACAGCAGCCGTTCACGGTCATGCGACGACACGAATGTGCCTTTGCCTTGTTGGCGAATGAGAATGCGGTTCTCGACCAGTTCGTCGATGGCTTTGCGCAGCGTGCCGATGGAAACGTTGAACTCGAGCGCTAGCTGGCGCTCCGACGGAATGAGCTGGCCGGGCTTGAGATCGCCCGACGCGAGTTGCTCCATGAGCGCGCGTTGAACGCCTTTGTAGAGCGGGCCGCCGTCAAGGCTAGTCATTGTGGAGTTCCATCCGTGGGGCGAAGGTTGCACTGCATAACGCGCATTTTCACGCAAGCAGCTTTTTGATCAAGCGACTGATTGTAGGGGCTTACAGCGAAAATTAACACTAAGTCGACTTTATCAATATTGTCACGCTAACGACCACCGGGTAGTCGCTGTAGCCAAAAAGCTGTTAGGCGTAGGCATAGTCGGAAACGCTCCCACGATGCGACATCAATGCGGCCGCAAAATAATTTTTGCCGAGGCGCTGCGTCCTTCGTGTAAGTCCGCAAACGCCGCAGCGCCGTCCGACAAAGCGCGCTCTTCCACCCACGCACAATCGCCGAACGCGCCTGCGTGCAGCGCCTTCACGGTGCTACCCAAATCCGACATCGTGTACGTGTAGGTTCCAATCAGTGTGATCTCGGCGAGTGTGAGTTTGCGCATGTCAATCTCGCTCGCCCAGTCCTGTAGCCCGACATGCACCATCACGCCGCCGTGACGAATCGCCTTAAACGCCGCAGTGCGCGTGTGCTTCGAGCCCACGCAATCAAACACGATGTCACAACTGCTCTCAGCGGGCCCCGGTTGTGTGAGCGGATCGAACGCGCGCGCGCCGGCGTGCTTCTCGACGCTTGCGCGTCGCAGCGCGTTTGTCTCTGCGACCATCACGTCACGCACGCCGTAGTTCCGAAGCAGGAGCGCCATAAACATGCCAATCGCGCCACCGCCAATGACAAACACCTTGGACTCTTGCAACGGCCGCACGGCCGCGCGTTGCGCCATGTGCAAGGCGTGCAGTGCGGTGGCGGCGGGTTCGGTCAGCGCCGCGAGCGTCGCGCTCATGCCTTGTGGAATTTCGATCAAACACTTCGCCGGAATCGTCATGTACTCGGCGTATGCGCCGGGCCGCGTCATGCCCACCATGCTGCGATTGCTGCACAAATTGCTGCGTCCCTGTAGGCAGTACTCGCAGGCGCCGCACGCGATAAGCGGATTGCCGGTGAAGCGCTTGCCGAGGTACGGCCCTGCGACGACTTCGCCCGCGAATTCGTGACCCAAAATGATCGGCGGAATGCGACGCGGATCGTGACCGTGATACGCGTGCATGTCGCTGCCGCAAATGCCGACGGCGTCGATGCGCAGCGTCACTTCGTCGTCGGCGAGGCGAACGGCTTCCGGTTCGTCGCGGTACGCCATTTGGAGTGGAGCGGTGTTGACTAATGCTTTCATTTCAATGCCTGTCTGCTACTTGGCGCTAAATCCGCCATCAACAAAAATCGTTTGGCCCGTGACGTAAGCGCTCGCGTTCGACGCGAGAAAGATCGCGGTGCCATACAAATCCGGCAATTCGCCGTTGCGGCCGATCATCGTGGCGTCGGCGTTTTTCTGTGCTTTCGCGGCGTCGCTGAACACGGGAGCGGTAAGCGGTGTGTTGAAGAACCCCGGAGCGATCGCGTTGCAGGTGATGCCGAACACGCTCCAATACTCCGCCGTCGCGCGGGTGAGTTGCATCACGCCACCCTTCGACGCGCCGTAAGGGCTGCTGTTGTTGAACGCTCGCACAGATTGCAACGAAGCAATGTTGATGATGCGCCCCCAAGCCTTTGCTTTCATTGCAGGCGCAAAAGTACGCGTGAGGAAGAACGGCGCAGCAAGATTGATCGCCAGCGTCGCGTCCCAATCCTCGTCCGTGAACTCAGGAAACGGACGACGAATATTGATCCCTGAGCAGTTCACCAAAATGTCCGGGGCGCCGAACGGCAACACCGCAGCCGCGCACGCATCCCGAAGCGCCGCACGATTAGCGAGATCAACCGAAATGCCGTGCGCTTTGATACCTTGAGCCATTAGCTCCGCGCACGCGGCGTCCAACTCCACCTGTCGCCGCGCCATGAGCACGACGCTCGCTCCTTGCGAGCCGAGCGCGGTCGCGATCGCTTTGCCAATGCCCGAATTGCCGCCGGTAACGACAGCAGTGTGACCGGTTAAGTCGAAGAGTGAGTCGAGTCTCATCGCGTCTGGCCTACACCGATACCGGCGTCCCCTTGTCGAACGCTTCGCCTTTGAAGTACTTTTCGAGGCGGTCGTCGCCCGTACGCGCGTGTGCCTCCATGCCTTCGAGGCGCGAGATGCGTGCCGTGACTTGGCCGAGATCGCGGTTGGCTTCGCGCGTGGCTCGTTGCCATGTGAGCGTCTTCATGAATTTGTGCACCGAGAGCCCGCCGGAATATTTCGCCGCGCCTTTGGTCGGCAAGATGTGATTCGGACCGCTGACTTTGTCGCCGTAAGCAACGGTCGTTTCTTCACCCAGGAACAGCGAGCCGTAACACGTCAGATTTGCCAGCCACCAATCCAAATCGCGGCACTGCACTTCGAGATGCTCGCTCGCGTAACGATCTGAAACTTCAACCATTTCTTCGCGAGTGTCACAAAGCACAACTTCCGCGTAATCACGCCACGCTGCGCCAGCTGCATCGCGTGCGGTCGGTGGCAATTTATCGATCAGATTCGGAACGAGATTTATTACTTCGGCGGCGAGCGCCCGTGAGTTGGTAAAGAGCCACATCGGACTCTCGTGACCATGTTCGCCTTGCCCGACCAAATCGCTCGCGACGATGTATGGATCAGCGCTATCGTCCGCGAGCACGGCGACTTCGGACGGTCCGGCAAACACGTCAATACCGACCTTTCCGAACAACATTCGCTTGGCTTCGGCAACGAACTTGTTGCCGGGCCCCACGATGATGTCGGCGGGTTTTCCGCAAAATAATCCGTACGCCATCGCCCCAATCGCTTGCACGCCGCCCAGCGTCATGATGATGTCCGCGCCCGCGACCTGCATCGCGTAGAGAACGTGCGGGTGTATCCCGGGTTCAACGGATTTGCCGTCGACGAGCCCGTGATACGGTGTAGAGCACGCAACGACCGTCTGAACGCCCGCGACTTTTGCCGTCGCCACACTCATGTAGGCCGACGCGATGTGCGCGTAGCGCCCGGTTGGAACGTAGCAGCCAGCGACATTGCACGGAATCAAGCGCTGGCCCGTAATCAGCCCCGGCGAGAGTTCGGTAGAGAACTCGTGGCAAGAGTCCTTTTGAGCTTGCGCAAAGCGCTTCACCTGTGCCGTTGCGAACTCGATATCGCGCCGCGTTTGCATCGGGATGTCGCGCGTACGGGCGTCGATCATGGCGGGCGTGACGATGATGTCGCCTTGCCATTTGTCGAGCTTGTGCGCGTATTCGCGCACCGCCGCTTCGCCGCGCATTTCGATGTCGCGAAGCATCTGCGAAGCGACGATCGCTGCGTTGCCCGCTTCGGTCTCAGGAGTTTTTGCTGCGCGCTTCAGGTAAGTAATCATGGCTAGGTCATTGAATTAACAGTTGCGATCGCTGAGTCAAAGCGGGTTAGAACATAAGCGCGGTCACGCCCCACAGCGAGAGTGCAGGAAAGAAGCCGATCACGGCGGACACGAAAATCATCGCCATGACAAACGGAAACGCTTGCTTCGCAATTGCGGTGATTGGCGTGCGCGTGAGTCCGCTCATTACGAAAAGGTTGAGCCCAAATGGCGGTGTGATGAACCCCAATCCAAGCGTCGTAATCATGAACACACAGAAGTGCACTTCGTTCATGCCCACTTCTTTCGCGAGCGGCAGCAGCAGTGGGCCAAGCACCACAATATTCGGCCCAGTTTCCATGAACATGCCCGCGACAATCCAAATCACCAGCATCAGCAAAATGACCGCCGTTTTGTTCACGCCGAACGACATTACCCACGCGACAAATGT
>JAKPSO010000985.1 GCA_029571495.1 Pseudomonadota bacterium | reverse complement strand
TCGTCATCATTCGCTTGACGAACGATTGGTTTGTCGTCATCGTCAAGACCATTCACCGGCGGAATATCCGTCGGTGCTGGCATGTATTCAATGACGGCGTCCAACATCGCTTGCACGCCTTTGTTCTTGAACGCGGAGCCGCACAGCATCGGCACGATTTCGCTGGCGATCGTGCGAAGACGAATGCCGGTCTTGATCTCGGCCTCAGTGAGGTTGCCGGTCTCAAGGTATTTGTTCATCAACTCTTCGTTCGCTTCGGCGGCCGACTCGACCATCTTGGCACGCCATTCTTCCGCAGTTGCTTGCAACTCGGCAGGGATGTCGCGAGCCTCGTATTTCATGCCTTGCGTGGCTTCGTCCCAGAAAATCGCTTTCATGCGAACCAAGTCGATGACGCCTTGGAAGTTTTCCTCGGCACCGATTGGCACCTGCATGACGACAGGATTGGCCTTCAGGCGAATGCGCATCTGGTCGTAGACTTTGAAGAAGTCTGCGCCCGTACGATCCATCTTGTTGACGAACGCGAGACGCGGCACCTTGTACTTGTTCGCTTGACGCCAAACGGTTTCAGACTGCGGCTGTACGCCACCCACAGCGCAATACACCATGCACGCGCCATCGAGGACGCGCATGGAGCGTTCAACTTCAATCGTGAAGTCAACGTGGCCGGGGGTATCAATGATGTTGATGCGATGCTCTGGGAAGTTCTTGTCCATCCCCTTCCAGAAGCACGTCGTCGCAGCGGATGTAATCGTGATGCCACGTTCACGCTCCTGCTCCATCCAGTCCATCGTCGCGGCACCGTCGTGCACTTCGCCAATTTTGTGCGAAACGCCGGTGTAGAACAGGATGCGCTCAGTGGTCGTGGTTTTGCCTGCGTCAATGTGCGCGGAAATCCCGATGTTGCGGTAACGGCTAATGGGTGTAGTACGTGGCATATCAGTCACCAAAGGCTCAGCCCAGCTTGTGACCAGGCGAGCTCAAAACAAATTAAAAACGGAAGTGCGAGAAGGCTTTGTTAGCCTCAGCCATGCGGTGAACTTCTTCACGCTTCTTAACGGCCCCGCCACGGCCTTCGGCGGCTTCAAGCAGTTCATTCGCTAAGCGTGCGCCCATCGACTTCTCGCCGCGTTTGCGGGCCGCGTCGCGAATCCAGCGCATTGACAGCGCCGAGCGACGGGAAGGACGAACCTCAACCGGAACTTGGAAGTTAGCGCCACCGACACGGCGGCTCTTTACTTCGACCATTGGCTTGGCATTGCCGAGCGCAGTCGAAAAAATTTCGAGCGGGTCTTTACCGCCCTTCTTGCTAATGATGTCAAGGGCACCGTAAACGATGCGCTCGGCGACAGCCTTCTTACCGGCGGTCATGATGACGTTCATGAATTTAGAGATTTCGACATTGCCAAACTTAGGATCCGGCAGGATGTCGCGTTTGGGTACTTCACGACGGCGGGGCATTTAAACCATCCTCAAAATTGGTGAAGCGCCTGCACATGCTAGGCGCTTTAGGGCCGAGCGACGCTCGACGAAAATTACGCTTTTTTCGGTGCTTTCGCGCCGTATTTCGAACGCGATTGCTTGCGATCTTTCACGCCAGCGGTATCGAGCGAGCCGCGCACCATGTGGTAGCGCACACCCGGCAAGTCCTTTACGCGACCGCCGCGAATCAGAACTACTGAGTGCTCTTGCAGATTGTGGCCTTCGCCGCCGATGTACGAAATCACTTCGAAACCGTTTGTAAGGCGCACCTTTGCAACCTTACGGAGCGCGGAGTTCGGCTTCTTAGGTGTCGTGGTGTAGACGCGGGTACAAACGCCGCGCTTCTGCGGGCCTTTTTCGAGCGCCGGACTCTTGCTCTTGGCAACGACCGGTGTGCGCCCTTGGCGCACGAGTTGATTGATGGTTGGCATATTTCGCCTTGATTTTTTGTTGAACTTGGCCGCTACTGTTGGCAACCAAGCTTGGAAAAGACCGCGATTATAGACCGCGATCGAATTTTTCGTCAAGCGGCAAAACTGGTGCGCCGCTCTAATTGCGCCGTGCTCCGCCGAGGGCTGGCCCTCGGCGGATCATGATTACGCAGCGTTCGCGCTCTCTTCAGCCGGTGCGGCCGCTTCGTCGGCAACAGCGGAGGTCTCGATAAGGTCCGCCGCTATGTTGATCTTGCGCAGACGATGGTGCGCCAACCCGGTACCGGCAGGAATCAATCGGCCCACGATCACGTTTTCTTTCAAACCGCGCAACTCGTCGCGTTTGCCCATGATCGCCGCTTCCGTCAGCACACGCGTTGTTTCCTGGAACGATGCCGCGGAGATGAACGAGTCGGTCGACAGCGAGGCCTTCGTGATACCGAGCAGCATGTGTTCGAACTGTGCGGGCGCTTTTCCTTCCGCTTTGACGCGATCGTTCTCTGCGAAAAGATCAGCGCGCTCAACCTGTTCACCCATGATGAACTTCGTGTCGCCCGCTTGCGAAACCGTGACGCGGCGCAGCATTTGGCGCACGATGACTTCGATGTGCTTGTCGTTGATTTTGACGCCCTGCAAGCGGTAAACCTCTTGCACTTCGTCGATCACGTACTTGGTGAGCGCTTCAACGCCGAGCAGTCGCAGAATATCGTGTGGATCAGCCGGTCCGTCGACAATCGGCTCGCCTTTGTTGACGACCTGACCGTCGATGGCCATGACAGCCTTTTCCTTCGGTATCAGATATTCGTGCGACACGCCGTCCATGTCTTTGATGACCAGGCGCTGTTTGCCCTTCGTGTCTTTGCCGAACGAAACCGTACCCGTGACCTCGGCGAGCATGCCAGCATCTTTCGGGGAACGCGCTTCGAACAGTTCGGCCACGCGCGGCAGACCGCCGGTAATGTCGCGCGTCTTGGACGTTTCCATTGGCATACG
>JAKPSO010000333.1 GCA_029571495.1 Pseudomonadota bacterium | reverse complement strand
TCAGCGCGGATGTTGGCGCGGGCGAGGGCAAACGCTCGCTCAAAGGCATCGACATGATCCGCTTCGACGATGCGGGAAAGATCATCGAGTTTGAAGTGATGGTGCGTCCAGCGACCGGCGTGCAAGCGCTCGGCGAGGCGATGGGCGCGCGACTGGCTGGGCGCGTGTAGCGCGTAGTTCGCGTGGTCGCGATCAATGAAGAGCGAGCGTCGCGTGCCGACTAGCGGACTGTGCGGAACGCGAAAACGTTTTGCCTACGATGAGCAACTGACGTCTTTCTGTGCATTCGCGTTCCGTAGCCACGGCTACGACGCGCCGCGTTACGCGAAAACTCGCGCGGCGAAATCGCTTTCGCCGCGATTCCTTCTGGCGCGGTGACTTCTTGGCGGCGCTGTGGCCGCACCAAGTTGTCGGGCGTGGTCTCGGAAAATAACGTAACGCATTGATTTATAAAACAAATACCGCTAGTGTTGCGGATCGCGAGGGCGCATCTTTGAAGTAGTCTCGGTCTGCAACTCGCTGATCGCTTCGCAGATGAGCCTAGAGCTGACGAACCGGGGGTATTTCGTGCACCGTTCACAAGCCAGTTCACAATGCGTTGACGGCCGTCAGAGGCCCGCAAGTAATTTCAGGCAAAATTTCGGGCAAACAAAGATGCGCCTTGTCTTTAGGAGAGGCGAGCGCACTGCCCACAACGACTTCAAGAGGAACACGATGAGCACAAAGCAGCCGACCATCATCTACACCATCACCGATGAGGCACCGGCGCTAGCCACCGCCGCCTTTCTCCCGATCGTGCGTACGTTCACCAAGGCTGCAGGCATCGCCGTCGAGAAGAGCGACATTTCAGTCGCGGCGCGGATTCTGGGCGAATTCCCGGACTACCTGACCGACGCACAGAAAGTACCTGACAACCTCGCGGAACTGGGACGTCTGACGCTGCTGCCAGACACCAACATCATCAAGCTCCCGAACATCAGCGCGTCGCAGAACCAATTGGTCGCCGCCGTTCGTGAGTTGCAATCGAAGGGCTACAAACTGCCGGACTTCCCCGAGAACCCGCAGACCGATGAAGAAAACGCGATTCGCCTTCGCTACAACAAGTGCATGGGCAGCGCCGTAAATCCCGTGCTCCGTGAAGGCAACTCGGATCGTCGTGCACCGAAGGCCGTTAAAGAATACGCGCGCAAGAATCCCCACAGCATGTCCGACTGGAGCCAGGCCTCGCGCACGCACGTGTCACACATGCACCACGGCGACTTCTACCACGGCGAAAAATCGATGACGCTCGACCGTGCGCGTGATGTGCGCATGGAGCTCGTGACCAACAGTGGCAAGACGATTGTCCTAAAGCCGCTAACCAAATTGCTCGCTGGCGAAATCATCGACAGCATGTTCATGAGCAAGAAAGCGCTGTGCGACTTCTACGAAAAAGAAATTGAAGACGCGCACAAAACCGGCGTGATGTTCTCGTTGCACGTGAAGGCCACGATGATGAAGGTCTCGCACCCCATCGTGTTCGGTCACTGCGTGAAGATTTTCTACAAAGACGCGTTCGCGAAGCACGGTAAGTTGTTCGACGAGCTCGGCGTCAACGTCAACAACGGGATGGCCAATCTTTACGACAAGATCGCCACGCTGCCGCAATCTAAGCGCGACGAAATTAAGCGTGACCTGCACGCATGCCACGAGCATCGTCCCGAGCTTGCGATGGTCGACTCGGCCAAGGGCATCACTAACTTCCATTCACCCAACGACATTATTGTTGACGCATCGATGCCGGCAATGATTCGTAATGGCGGCAAGATGTGGGGCGCCGATGGCCGATTGAAGGACGTCAAGGCTGTGATGCCCGAATCGACCTTTGCACGTATCTATCAGGAAATCATCAATTTCTGCAAAACAAACGGCAACTTTGACCCGACCACGATGGGAACGGTGCCGAACGTTGGATTGATGGCACAGCAAGCCGAAGAATATGGTTCGCACGACAAAACGTTCGAGATCCCGGAAGCCGGCGTGGCGAACATCGTGGATATCGCGACCGGCGAAGTGCTGCTGTCGCAAAACGTCGAAGTTGGCGACATCTGGCGTATGTGTCAGGTTAAAGACGCGCCGATTCGCGACTGGGTGAAGCTCGCTGTGACGCGGGCCCGCAATTCGGGAATGCCGGTTGTGTTCTGGCTCGACCCGTATCGCCCGCATGAGAACGAGCTCATCAAGAAAGTTGAGTTGTACCTCAAGGATCACGACACGACGGGCCTCGACATTCAACACATGTCGCAAGTGCGAGCCATGCGCTACACGCTTGAGCGAGTCATTCGCGGACTCGACACGATTTCGGCGACCGGCAACATTCTGCGCGATTACCTCACCGACCTGTTCCCAATCATGGAACTCGGCACGAGCGCGAAGATGCTCTCGATCGTTCCATTGATGGCGGGTGGTGGCATGTACGAAACCGGCGCCGGCGGTTCGGCCCCGAAGCATGTCCAGCAGCTCGTCGAAGAAAACCACCTGCGCTGGGACTCGCTTGGCGAATTCCTGGCGCTCGCCGTGAGTCTTGAAGACTTGGGCATCAAAACCGGTAACAGCAAAGCGAAGGTGCTAGCGACGACGCTCGACATCGCAACCGGAAAATTGCTCGACAACAACAAAGGTCCGTCGCCAAAAACCGGCCAACTCGACAATCGCGGCAGCCAGTTCTATCTTGCGATGTACTGGGCACAGGCCCTCGCTTCGCAAACGGACGACAAAGAACTCGCTGCGCAATTCGCTGGTCTCGCGAAGACTTTGGCCGACAACGAAAAAGCGATTACCGATGAACTCTCGGCTGTTCAAGGCAAGCCGGTCGACATCGGCGGCTACTACATGGCTGATGCCGATAAGGTGAAGGCCATCATGCGTCCCAGCAAAACGCTCAACGCGGCGCTGGCTTCGTTCGGCTAGCGCAGCAGCGTCCCGCAGGGGCGCGACACAAACCACGGCCACCTTACGGTGGCCGTTTTTTTGCGACGAATCGTAGGGGACGAGCGCCATGAACGTTGGGCGCGGAATCAGCCTAAAGCGCAGTCACGCGGTTGCGACCTTCGGCTTTGCTGCGGTAGAGCGCGCGGTCAGCGCGCGCCACGGCGTGGCTAAAGGTTTCGTTCGCGATGAGCGACGTTACGCCGAGAGACAGCGAGCAACTCACGCAGGTATTGCCTTGTACGATGGGACTTGCTGCGACT
>JAKPSO010000983.1 GCA_029571495.1 Pseudomonadota bacterium | reverse complement strand
GCAATCGCCGCCGCGCCGGACTTCGCGATGGCGCACGCTGCACTCGCCGCGACGATGGGCAATTTGTCGATGTACGAACAAGTCACCCCGGACGCCGCGTATCAAGTTGGCAGCGCCGCGTCGAAACGCGCGCTGGAGATTGATCCGCTGGAGCCGAGTGCGTACATCAATCTCGCTGCTGACAAGATTTATTACGAATACGATTTTCCAGCGGCGCGTGCTTTGCTCCTCGAAGCACGCAAACTCGCGCCGCGACTGCCGACCGTGCACATGCTCTTCGGCACAGCGGCGGCGTATTGCGGCGAACTTGAAGAAGCGCTCGGGCATCTCGACGCGGCGCAAGAGGTGGACCCGTTGTTCCCCGCGATCCGCGCGAACCGTGGTGTGGCGTATTACTTCGCGGGTGGGTTCGACGACGCCAATCGCGTGTTTCTCGATTTGCTGACCGAATATCCGCAGCGCACCGCGACGCGCATCTCGCTCGCGAGTTCGCTCACGATGTGCGGCGCGTACGAAGCCGCGCGCAATGAACTCAACGCCGTGATTGAACACGATCCCGAGGACGCCAGCGCGCGCCTCGCGCTCGCCACGCTCACCGGGCGCGACGGTGACAAACGCCAAGCAAAAAAGATCGTCAACGCCGTGCGCAGCAGCAGTGACATTGAGCGCACCAATCCCTCCGCACTCGCCGGTGTCTACGCGCAGCTCGGTGACACGCAGGAGGCGATGAAGTGGCTCACGCTCGCCGCCGATTCGCACGAGGGCGGCTTCGCCGAAGTGCAGGTCGATCCGCTGCTCGCGCCGCTTGTTGGCGTTGATGCGTTTCATGCGTTGCTTGCGCGATATGGGTTAGCCGCAAAACAAAGCAAACCGTAGAAACAGTTTTGTGGGAACGGGCTTGCCCGCGATGAAACGCCACGCGTCGATCCACCGGTACAAAGTATCACCAATCGCGGGCAAGCCCGCTCCCACAACGGTCGCGCATTGCCTGGGGAATCGAATGACTTGATTGCAGGTATGGCTTTATCGCTGTAACGACCGAAGGACGGTCGTTGTAGGCTGAAAAGTGTATATATCGACTTTACACAAAAATAACCTATAACGACCACCGATTGGTCGTTAGCGCATAAAAGCTGTATCCTAAAATTCGCAACCGCCGCGTCAGCGCCCGCAGTTAACATCACGTCCTTGCGGACTAACTTTCCGCCCGTCGATCTAGGACACGCATGCTGCGCATCACCGAACTCAAGCTCCCGCTCAATCACGTCGAAGCCGCGCTGCCCGCCGCCATCATCGCGCGACTCGGCATCAAACCCCACGAACTCATCCGCTTCACCGTGTTTCGTCGCGGCTACGACTCGCGCAAGAAGGCGGACATTCAGCTCGTCTACACGCTCGACGTTGAGCTGCGAGAAGGCTCCGAGCTTCCCGTGTTCAAGCGCTTCAAGCGCGATCCACACATTCTCGCAACGCCAGACACGAGCTACAAATTCGTCGCGAATGCCGCGGCGATTGACGCGCACAAACACACACGCCCCATCGTGATCGGCTTCGGCCCGTGCGGCATGTTGGCGGCGCTCGTGCTCGCGCAAATGGGACTCAAACCAATCATTCTCGAACGTGGCAAGGCCGTGCGCGAACGCACGAAAGACACGTGGGACCTGTGGCGTAAGCGCGAGCTACATCCGGAGTCAAATGTCCAATTCGGCGAGGGTGGCGCGGGTACGTTCTCTGACGGCAAACTGTGGACGCAGGTTAAAGACCCGAAACACTACGGTCGCAAAGTGCTTGAGGAATTCGTGAAGGCAGGCGCGCCGGACGAAATCATGTACGTGAGCAAGCCACACGTGGGCACCTTCCGCCTCGTGAAAATGGTGGAGCACATACGCGCCACGATCGAATCGCTCGGCGGCGAATTTCGCTTCGTGAGCCGCGTGATCGATGTGCTGATCGATGAACCTGTCGCTGCCGACGGCCGTCGTCAAATGCGCGCCGTTGTGCTCGATAGCGGCGAGCGCATTGCCTCCGACCACGTCGTCCTCGCCATCGGCCACAGCGCACGCGACACGTTCCGCATGCTCTTCGACCGCGGTGTTTACATCGAAGCCAAACCGTTCTCGATCGGCTTTCGTATCGAACATCCGCAGGGCCTCATCGACCGCGCGCGTTTCGGCCCGAGCGCAGGTCACCCGATTCTCGGCGCGGCGGATTACAAGCTTGTGCATCACGCGAGCAACGGTCGTTCGGTTTACAGTTTTTGTATGTGCCCCGGCGGCACCGTCGTCGCGGCGACGTCAGAAGACGGCCGCGTGGTCACCAACGGCATGAGCCAGTATTCGCGCAACGAACGCAACGCCAATTCCGGCTTCGTGGTCGGCATCGACCCCGAGCGCGACTATCCGGGCCACCCGCTGGCCGGGATCGAATTCCAGCGCAAGTGGGAGTCCCTGGCCTATGTCGCCGG
>JAKPSO010000307.1 GCA_029571495.1 Pseudomonadota bacterium | reverse complement strand
GCTGTCGCGATCTCTTGCTGCAATTCAAGCGTAGAGAGCTGCAAGAGTCGAATCGACTGTTGCAGCTGCGGCGTCAGCGTTAGGTGCTGCGCAAGTTTGAGTTGGAGACCGGCTTTCAACGCAAAAGATTTCTAAAGCCGGAAATGCTCACCCAAATACACCTTGCGCACGGATTCGTTGCCAATGATTTCGTCGGGATGACCATCGGCGAGCACTCGGCCTTCGCTGATGATGTACGCGCGGTCACAAATGCCCAACGTTTCGCGAACGTTGTGATCGGTGATCAGCACGCCAATGCCGCGTTCACGCAGGAACCGCACGATGCGCTGAATCTCAATCACCGCAATTGGATCAACGCCAGCGAACGGTTCATCGAGCAAAATGAATCGCGGGCGGGAGGCTAGCGCCCGCGCGATTTCCAAGCGACGACGCTCGCCGCCCGAGAGCGCAACCGAAGGCGTGTCGCGCAAATGCGCAATCGCGAGATCATCGAGCAGCGCTTCGAGCTCGCGCTCAATGACGGCTTCGTCTTTTTCACGCAGCTCCAAGATCGCGCGAATGTTTTCGCCGGAGGTGAGTTTGCGAAAAATCGACGCCTCTTGCGGCAGGTACGACAGCCCGCGTCGCGCACGCTCGTGAATCGGCAAATGCGTCAACTCGGCGTTGTCGAGTTTGATAATGCCGCCGTCGGCAGCCACCAATCCGACAATCATGTAGAAGCACGTCGTCTTCCCCGCGCCATTGGGCCCGAGCAAACCGACGACTTGACCGCTGTCTACGGTGACAGAAACGTCGTGAACGACGGTGCGGGATTTGTAGCGCTTTTTAAGCGCAACGGCTGAAAGCTGGCTCATTGCGCTTTGGAGGAGTTGCGGTTTTGACGACGGGAGCTTTGGCGGGTTTCGGCGCGGCTTTTCCTGACGCGTCCGGCGCGGCAGCGGTTTCCTCTTTGTCGCGAGGTTGCAGCACGAAAGTCACGCCCTTGCCATCGCCAGCGCGATTTTTCGAATCGCGCGCTTCGTATTGGCTGGTCTGCGTGTTGTACGTGATGTAGTTAGCCGCGGTTTCGTCGTCGCCGACAAACAAAACCGCGTTACCGAAGAGTTCGACGATACCTTTGCCGCTGTCGTAATCGACACGGTCAGCGACGCCTTGCGCCCAATCACCGTTGTCAGTTCGCTGACGGAAACACACGGGCTTTCCGTTGAGCACAGCGTTGTAATTCTCGTTCGCGTTGGTCTGCGCGGTGCCGCGGTCGGCGGTGAGGCGAAGTGTGCCTTGCGTAATCACGACCGATTTTTCGAGCTTGTAGAAGCCCTTCGCGTGATCGGCGTTACCGTCGACCGCGTTAATCGTGACCTTCTCTTTGCGATCTGCCTTCTCGGCGGACGCAGGAACTGCCATGAGGCAAACGCCCAACGCGAATGCGTTCGCAGTCACAGCAATGAATACTTTGGACGGTTTCATGTTCACTCTTTCTCCGGCTTGTTTGAGCCTGTGTCTTTTGGACGCAGTTCAATTTCAATACCCCGGTTGGTTTGACCCTGTTTCTTCTCGGCATCGAGTTGCAGGCCCTGCGTCGTCATCACGCGGTCGCCGCTGGTCGTGCGCGTTTGCGATTGCGTTTGCGCTTGTTGTGTTTTGGGAAATACGGTGAGCGTTTCGCTCTCATAGGTTACGGCTTCGCGGCCCGGGCTTGGGCCTTGGTGTGCCACGACCTTGCCCGAAAAATCAACTTGTTCGAGCGTGTTTTTCTGACCACTGCTGGTGAGGAGCGCTTGCTTCGCCTGCACTTCCAATTTCGGCTTTCCCGCTGGCTGGCTCTCGTACGTTGGGTTCTCGACCACCGTCGTTTGATTGCCCGGATAGTGCGTCGCGCGCACGCCTGTCATGGTGCTCTCGACGCTGCCGTCGGCGGCTGTTCGAGTGATAGTGAACTGCTCAAGGACATGATCGGGCGAGAGCGGAGTGGCCTTCTTTTGCGCCAAAGCGCTTTCGGTGACGCGCGCATCAAGCCAAAACGTCAGCATCGCGAACAAGCCAATGGCAATCACCGGAAACAAGGCCGCGAGGTGGTCTTGGCGCCGCCGCCACACGAAGGCACTCATGTACCGTTACCGGCGAGATAGCGTTGCACCAATTCGTCGAGTCGACCTTGTACGCGAAGAATCGCTTCGACGAGTTCACGTACCGCACCGCTGCCGCCGGGCACACCCGCAAGCCAATGCGCGCGCTGCCGCACGGCCGCCGCACCGTTAGGCACGGTCGCCGCCAAACCGGCGAGCGCCATTGCGGGGAGATCAAGCCAATCGTCGCC
>JAKPSO010000279.1 GCA_029571495.1 Pseudomonadota bacterium | reverse complement strand
GCCAACTTGATACGCGATGTCCGGCGTGACTTGTTCGTACATCGACAAATTGCCCATCGTCTTGGCAAGTGCAGCGTGCGCCATCGCGAAATCCGGCGCTGCGGCGATTGCGGTTTCGAGCAATGCGCGTGCTTGCAAATGCCCGTCCGCGGTGCCCAGCGCTCCAGCGCGTCGCGACTGCACAAACGCATCAGACGCCTCGCGCGACACGCCCGCGAAGCCTTTGCGCTGCGCGGGCGCGCTGTATTCACCGGGGAGCAAATCGGCGAGCGCACGAACGCAATCGTCGCGCATCTTGCGGCTCGCGCGGTCGACGAACTCAGCATCGCTTTCGTTCGGCAGACGTGAGTAACGCTGACTTCCCATCATGTGGCCGTACGGCGCGGAGAGCAGCATCGTATGCACATGCTGTTCGTCGTCCATGCGCACGATGCGCGAGGAAAGCACGGCTTGCGCGTTGACGCGGCGTGCGGAGTTAAGCGGCTCGTCGTCCGCCACCGCGCGTGCCGAGCGCGAACCGAGCACAGCCAACTGCAAGAGAGATTGCAGCTCGCCAATCGTGGATTCGAACAGCAAAGTCGCGAACGCGTCGTCACGACTCTCGCTCACAAACGGCAACACGAGCAAGCGCGGCGCAACGAGCTGGCGCGCACCGAGCGCGACGAACTCGGGAACGTAGCGGCCCTTCGGCAAATCAATTCGCACCTGCGGCGGCGTTTCGAACATCGCGTAGTGCTTGACCAAACGCTCGCGCAGACGGCTCACGTTCACGCGAACGATCGGGTCGCTCTTGGGGTCGTAGGTCGACGGGTTGCGCTGAAATACCTCAATGCCAATCGACATCTCGCGGAGCGCGCCGTCGTCGTTCGCCAAACGCCGCTCTACGAGATAGCGCAGCAGGCGCAAGTGGCTCGGTGAACGACGCAGAAAATCGCTCGCAAGCAAGCGCTCGAGTTCACTCTTGATCAGATTGTTGTCTTGCGCGTCCATCAACCAGCTTTCGTTGTCATGCAACGTACTTTAGCGTTGAATTGAAGAAAACTGAGCGGTTGTGTAACGACGTGTTACGTCAATGTTGTTCAGCGCCGACACCGTGAAGCGTCGTTGGGGTCTACGAAGCAAAGCGATATCTCATGCCCAGCAACCCAAATGTCGTCAGCACTTCTTCCAACCGCTCGCTAGCTGCCTTACGCGGGGCATTTTTGAATTGCGCGATGATGAGTTCGTTTTTCATCGAATGCTCCCATCCTACAAGTTCAGTGACAGTCACTTTGTAGCCGTGCGCTTCGAGCGCCAGGCAGCGCAGCACGTTGGTGATTTGGCTGCCGAACTCGCGCGTGTGAATCGGGTGGCGCCACAATTCGGCCACGCTTTTGCTCGCCGTCGTCTCACCCTTTTCGTTGCGCAAGTGCGCAGCAACCTCGGCCTGACAACAGGGCACGAGCACGATGAATTTCGCACGCTTTTCGAGGCCGAAACGAAGCGCATCGTCGGTCGCCGTGTCGCACGCGTGAAGCGCTGTGACGACATCCACCTGTACGGGCAATTTGTCTGACGTGATGGCATCGGCCACCGAAGCATTGAGAAGCGCCATTTGCGAAAAGCCGAGGGTCTCTGCGAGCTTCAACGCGCCGTCCACCAACGGTGCGCGCGTCTCGATGCCCCACACTTTATTGCCCGCGTACTGCGCGGCGATCGCTTTGAAAAACAGGTCGTACAGAATAAACCCGAGATACGACTTGCCCGCGCCGTGATCGACCAACGTCACGCCGCCGCGCTCCGCCAACACCTGCGCAAGCAGCGGCTCGATGAACTGCACGAGGTGATAAACCTGCTTTAACTTGCGACGCGAGTCCTGATTCATCTTGCCGTCGACGGTCAAGATGTGCAGCGCCTTCAGCAGTTCGATGGACTGTCCCGGACGGATTTCGGGGGCCGCAGACACGTCTGCTGCGGCGGGTGTTTTCTTTTTCATGCGACCGACTTTACACGAATAGGCACGCGCGAACATGTGACGCGCGTACCCCAATACCTCTCCTGCAACGCAGGGGAGGTGGTGCGAAGCACCGGAGGGGTTGGCGGCAGCACAAATGATCGTGCGGCACATGCAGCCTACCCCTCTGCCCTGCGGGCATCTCCCCTACTGCGCAGGGGAGACAAGCCGCTCGCGAACGCTTCAGTTCGGAGGATCGGGCCCGCCCTACCCGTCTAGCAATGCCGCGACGTAATCGCCAATCGCGAGCGAACTGGTCAAACCCGGCGACTCAATGCCGAACAAATTCACGAGCCCTTTGACGCCATGCGCTGCGGGGCCTTCGATCACGAAGTCACGCGCAGGCTCGGCCGCGCTATTGATCTTCGGGCGAATACCGGCGTAACCGGGCTGCAGCGCACCGTCCGCGAGTGCAGGCCAATACTTGCGAACCTCTGCGTAAAACGCGTCACCCCGTTTCGGATCGACCAACAAGTCGTCGGCGGAATCAACCCATTGGACGTCGGGCCCAAACTTCGCTTGACCACCCAAATCAAGCGTGAGGTGCACGCCCAACCCCGCGGCCTGCGGCACGGGATAAATCAAGCGCGAGAATGGCGAACGACCCGCGAGCGTGAAGTAATTGCCTTTCGCGAAATACGCCGTTGGAACGTGCGAAGCATCGAGCCCTTCGAAGCGGCTCGCAAGCGTCGGCGCATGCAAGCCTGCGCAATTGACGACGCGTTGCGCGAGTAATTCTGTGCCGTCGTTCATCCGCAGCACGATGCCGTCGTCGCGAATCGTTGCGCCGGAAACAGTGGTGTTGAACGCTACCATTCCACCCGCGTTTTCCATGTCACCTTGCAAGCTCAACATGAGCCCGTGACTGTCGACGATGCCAGTACTGGGCGAGTGAATCGCCGCCACGCAAGACAGATGAGGCTCCATCGTTTGCGCGGCGGACGCCGTGAGAAACGCAAGATCATTCACGCCATTGGCCGCCGCCTTCGCGATGATTGACTGCAATTGCGGCACTTGGTCGTCGCTCGTGGCGACGACCAATTTCCCGCAGCGACGATGCGCAATGCCGCGTTCCCCGCAATATCGATAGAGCAAAGCCCTGCCCGCGACGCAGAGCCGCGCCTTGAGCGAACCCGCAGCGTAATAAATGCCCGCGTGAATCACCTCGCTGTTGCGCGAACTCGTACCAGTTCCGATGGCATCTGCCGCTTCGAGCACCATGACTTCGCGCCCCGTCAGCGCGAGCGCACGCGCGACCGCGAGGCCGACGACGCCTGCTCCGATGATGACGGTGTCAACTTTGTCCATCACGGCATTTCACTCCGTCCAAAACGAGTTTCGTAGCCTCGATGGAACACAGTGGAATCGAGGGCTTATGCGATGCAAAGATTCCTCGATTGATTCCTCGATTCCGCTTCGCTGCATCGAGGCTACTTTGTGAACTAGCGAATAACCTCAAGCCCATCCATGTAAGGCCGCAGCGCTTGAGGCACGGTGATCGAACCATCGGCATTTTGATAGTTTTCGAGGATCGCGACGAGAGTGCGTCCGACCGCCAGCCCCGAACCGTTCAACGTGTGAACCGGCTCGTTCTTGCCCGCCGCGTTTTTGAAGCGCGCGCCCATGCGACGGGCAAGAACGAGCCGGTTCACACGTTGAACGGGTCG
>JAKPSO010000265.1 GCA_029571495.1 Pseudomonadota bacterium | reverse complement strand
CAGTTGGCGAACTTGCCCGGCTCGACCACACGCCCCATCAGCGAGGCGACGAACGCGCGGTCCTCGGCCGATGGCAGCCATTTGTTCACGTTGGCGGCCCATTCGGCCTCCGACACCACGCGCCCGTCCGGGCTCACCTTGATGCCGGCGAGGGTGCCGATCTTGCGGTTGAACGCCTTGTGCGGCGTTTGCAGCCGGAACGGAATGCCGGCCTTCTCGATCACTTTGTTCCACCGCCCCACACCACCGATCGAGTCCTTGATGTAATCGTCGCGCAGCACTTCGTTCAGCGCGTTCAACATCGGCACCTGACGCTCGACCAGTTTGCCATCTTGCACGGAGAGCACGCCGTAGGTGCGGCCTTGCAATTGATGATCGTCGTCGCGCTTGGTTTCTTCAAAACGACCCTTGAGGCCCGAGTTGTAGAAGATCGCAGCGTTACTCGATTCGTCGGCACCGAAGAGGTCGATGGTGACGCTAAAGTGGAAATTTAGATACCGCTGAATCGTCTCCAAATCGATCACACCGGCCGCGCGAATCTTCGCGGGGTCATCGGTCTTCAATTGGTTCATCGCGTCACAGGTGCGGGCGATGACGCGCGAGATGCCACTCTCGCCGACGAACATGTGGTGCGCTTCTTCAGTGAGCATGAACTTCGTCGTGCGCGCGAGCGGATCGAACCCACTTTCGGCGAGCGCGCAGAGCTGAAACTTGCCGTCACGGTCGGTGAAATACGTGAACATGTAGAAAGACAACCAGTCCGGCGTCTTCTCGTTGAACGCGCCGAGGATGCGCGGGTTGTCGGCGTCGCCGGAATTGCGTTGCAGGAGCGCATCCGCTTCCTCGCGGCCATCGCGTCCGAAATGTTTGTGCAGCAGGTACACCATCGCCCACAGATGGCGGCCCTCTTCCACGTTCACTTGAAAGAGATTGCGCAAATCGTATTGGCTCGGCGCGGTGAGACCGAGGTGACGTTGCTGTTCGACCGACGCCGGCTCAGTGTCGCCCTGCGTCACGATGATGCGGCGCAGATTCGCGCGGTGCTCGCCGGGCACGTCTTGCCACGCGGCTTCGCCCTTGTGTTCGCCGAAGTTCACTTGGCGGCCCGCTTCCTGCGGATTCAAGAAAATGCCCCAGCGGTAGTCCGGCATTTTTACGTGGCCAAACTGCGCCCAACCCGACGGATCTACGCTCACCGCGGTGCGTAAATAGACGTCGAAATTCTGCGAGCCTTCCGGCCCCATGTCGTTCCACCACGAGAGGTAGTTCGGCTGCCAATGCTCGAGCGCGCGCTGCAACGTTTTGTCTTCCGACAGGTTCACGTTGTTGGGGATTTTTTCGCTGTAGTTAATACCGGTGTTCATCTAGGTACTCCAATTTACTTCGTCATCCCGGCGAAGGCCGGGATCCAGAACGACATCTCAAAAAACTGATTGGAGACAGATTTGCCTCCTGGATTCCGGCCTGCGCCGGAATGACGACAAGTGACCTTGTCGCTCGCGTGTTGCGCTAGACGCGATTGAAATCGAACTGCGTCTTTTCGCCTTTACCGTAAAGCTTCAGCGCGCCCTTCTCGCCCACCGCGTTCGGGCGTTGGAAGATCCAGTTCTGCCATGCCGTCAAACGGCCAAAGACGCGCGTGACCATGTTTTCGACACCGTTGAAGCGCAGGTTCGCTTCCATGCCGGTGAGTGCGTCGGGCGACATTGCGGCGCGCTCTTCGAGCGCGATGCGAACTTCGTCGGCCCAATCAATATCGTCCGGCGCGGAAGTCACAAGCCCCAAGGCAAGCGCAGAGTCGGCATCGATTGCGCCGCCCGCTTTCGCGCGCACAGCATCAAGCGCGGGCGCCTCGTCGTAGAAGCGGCGGCCCAAACGCGACTGCCCCGTCGCCATCGGTAGCACGCCGAAGTTCATATCCGACACGACGAGTGTCGGCGCTTTTTCCCCATCGTCAGGAAGCGCCAGCATGTAGCTGCGATCGCACGCGAGCGCGAGCTCAAGGAACGATCCCGCGAAGCAAGAACCCGGCTCAATCAACGCGAACAAGCTGCGCGACGACACGTCAATGCGCGAGAACGTGCGACGCATGAGGCCAATCGTTTCCCGTACCAGCCAATGGTCTTTGTGCTTCAAGAGCACGGCGTCGCTCGCGAGCACCGCCGCCGCATCACCTTCGCTTTTGATGATCCACGTGCCGATGTCGAGTTCATTGGTGCGCATCGACAAAATCGCATCGTCGAGTTCGCGCGTCATCGCGAGCGGCCACCACGCGGCGCCTGCGGCTTCGATCTCGGCAATCGTTTCCGGTTGCTTGCCAGAGGGCGCTTTCACGGTGAATGTCGCGTTGCGTTTCGCACGGTCAATCTCGACGGTAACGTTCGCGTAGCGCAGCGCATCGGCCTCGTCGCTGCGCTCGACACGTGTGAGGATGACGCCCTTGCCGTTCGCGGGGCGATCGCTTTTCGCGGCCAACGCCTGCGCACGTTCGCTCACCTTTTGCGCGAACGCAGCGGGCTTCGCGATGTCGTCGACCAAGCGCCAATCCTTCGCCTTCTGACCACGCACGCCCTCGGTCGTCGTGCAGAAAATATCGGCGAGATCGTGACGCACATGGCGCTTGTCAGTCACCCGCGTCAAACCGCCGGTACCCGGCAACACGCCCAAGAGCGGCACTTCGGGCAATGACACCGCCGACGAACGATCATCGACCAAGACGATTTCGTCGCATGCAAGCGCCAACTCGTAGCCGCCCCCCGCGCATGAACCATTGACCGCCGCGAGCGTTTTCAGGCCGGAATACTTGCTTGAGTCTTCGAGGCCGTTTCGCGTTTCGTTGGTGAACTTACAGAAATTAACCTTCCACGCATGGCTCGACACGCCGAGCATGAAGATGTTCGCGCCAGAACAAAACACGCGGTCACGCGCGCTGGTGACGACCAACGTGCGCACTTCCGGATGTTCGAAGCGAACTCGATTGACGGCGTCATGCAATTCGATGTCGACACCGAGGTCGTAGCTGTTGAGCTTGAGTTTGTAGCCCGGCTTCAGGCCCGCGTTTTCGTCGACGTTCATCGAGAGCGTCGCGATCGGGCCATCAAATGCGATAGACCAGTGGTGATAGCGCGAGGGCTCGGTGCGGTAATCAATCTTGGCTGCGACGGCGTCGGCGACTATGGCGTTCATTGATGTCTCTCTCAAACGTGGGTGCGGGTGCGCGATTTGGCGTGGACTCCGCACGGAATATTCTGTCGGAATCTATAAAACGCAATATATTGCAGTTTTTGACGCACGTCAAGCGTCAAATGCACTTTACTGCGTTTTTTGGGTTTCGGCTTTGATCAGCACCAGCAACGCCGTGAAGCACTCGTCAGAGCTCTTTCCGCTTGTATCGAAGGCGATATCCGCCTTGCCGTAAAAGGCCGCACGACCACTGAGGATGCGTTTGAGGTCCTCCATCGCTTCGCCATGCATGCCCGCCGCAGCACCGCCCGCTCCACCCATCGGCCGCAAATCGCCCTGTGCGATCACGCGACTCATGTGATCTTCAGGCGAGGCCTTGAGCCAAACCGTAAAGCAATTGGACAACAACAGATTGAACGTCGAAGCATCAGACACGATGCCGCCGGGCGTTGCGATAACCGCGTCGGGATAGAGCTGAATTGTTTCCTCAAGCGCGCGTCGCTCATAGCGGCGATACGCGGTCGGCCCCAACAAATTGTGAATTTCGGCGAGGCCACAGCCCGACACGCGCTCAATCTCGCGATTGAGTTCGACGAATGGCGCATCGAGCGCTTCTGCCAAGCGCAGACCCAGCGACGATTTGCCCGCGCCGCGAAGTCCGATCAGCGCAATGCGCCGTGCCCGTGCGGACTGGCTACCAGCCTCGCCGTATAGCTCGGAGAGCGCGATGCGGCCACGCCGCAATTCGTCGTCGTTGCGATGCCGCAGCAAGTCGCGAATCAGCAACCACTCTGGCGACACCGTCGTTTCGTCGCCCAACAATTCGCCAATTTCGCAATCGAGCGCATGAGCCACTTGGCGCAGGATCAACACCGACGCGTTGCCCACGCCGCCTTCGAGACTCGCGAGGTGACGCTCCGACACGTTCGATGCCGAGGCCAAATCACGGCGCGTCAAGCCTTTGCGCGAACGCAGCGCGCGCACGCGCTCGCCGAGCGCCACGAGAAACGGGTCGCGCTCGTCGTTAGCGGCGCTCGACTCCGCGAATTCGTGTTCTTGGCGACGCATCAGCGCGAACTCGCAAATGGAGATTGTGGACGATTATTTGATTTCATGAGCAGAAAATGCATTATATTGCGTTTTCTCGTATGCGGTATTCAGCATTTTCGCGCATAAACCGACTCGACACAACAGCGCGCCGCAGCCAGCCGATTCAACAAGGAGCTCCCCCCCATGACAACCGCCAAGAATGTCGCCATCGCACCGCCGCCACAGCGCTTTAACTTCGCGAAGCACTTGATCGACCTGAACGCTTCGCGCGCCTCGAAAGCGGCGTACATCGACGATCAAGGGACATTGTCGTACGGAGAACTGGCCGAACGCGTGCGGCGCTGCGCATCGGCACTGACCGCGCTTGGCATACGTCGAGAAGAGCGCGTGTTGCTGCTCATGCACGATTGCAACGACTGGCCCGTCGCGTTCCTCGGTGCGCTTTACGCCGGCATCGTGCCGGTCGCTGTGAACACGCTACTCACCGCTGACGACTACGCGTACATGTTGGAGCACAGTCGCGCGCAAGCCGTAATCACGTCACCGGCGCTAGTCCCCATCGTTCGCGCGGCCATGGAACGATCGAATCACGAAGCAAAGTCGTTGATCGTGAGCGGCGATCAGGCCGTGAACATCGCCGACGGTATCGCCGTCGGCATGCCGCTAGGACCGCTGCTGAAATCCCAAGCCCCAGCCGCGCGCGAAGTCGACACCCACGCCGACGAAATCGGGTTCTGGCTGTACTCGTCTGGCTCGACGGGACGTCCGAAAGGCACCGCACACACGCATGCGAATTTGTATTGGACGGCCGCACTGTACGCCGCGCCGGT
>JAKPSO010000262.1 GCA_029571495.1 Pseudomonadota bacterium | reverse complement strand
TGTCGCCACGCCGTTGAAGCCTCGCATGCAGCGCTATGTTGCGTCACGCTCGTGAGTGCACAGGCGCGACTTGGCGCCGTCGATTCTCTCGTTGAAATTGCAACAGCTTATTAGCGCTATCCGCCATTCCACGGTCGGATCAGCCCAAATTTGCGTAAGGTCGACTTGAGGCGGAAAAATAGAAACGCCCGCATGTAGCGGGCGCTTTTGGGACGAAGAAGCTAAAAGCTATTAGCTCTTCTTCTTGAAGTCGTCGTGGCAAGCTTTGCAGGCACCGCCGACTGCGCCGAATTGCTTCTTGAAGCCTTCAGCGTCGCCCGCGTTGGCGAGCGTTGCGAGTTTTGCCATTTCGGTTTCGAGTTTGCCGCCGAGTTCTTTGAACTTTGCGTTGTTCGACCAAACTTCAGGTTTCGCTTCGGTGTTGCCGACAGCGTCCGTGCCCGCCACGAAACCTTCCCACGGCATTTTCGAGAGCGGCACGAGGAACGTCGTAGCGCGCACGGCTTCATCCTTGTTGAAAGGTTTTTCGCCTTTGGCAACGGCGGCCAAAGGGCCGAAGTACCAAGCCATGAGCGTGAACGCAGCTTTGCGCTCTTTCACGAAGGCTTCGGGTTTCGGCTGCGCCATGGCGGTGGTTGCCAGAGCGGCAGCAGCGGTGGCGAGTGCAATTTTGGTAAACATTTTCATATCAACTCCAGTTAAAAAATCGGGGACTACTTAAACCAAACGGGCCAATTAACGATCACCGTGACCAGCGCGATGACCAAAACGAACACGGCAAGCCCCAATGGCGTCGACGCTCTGCGCGCGCCTTCGGCTTCACGGGCTAGCTCGGACGGCAACGACTTCTTGCCGGTAAACATCGCGCGAATGAGGTTTTCTTTTTTCACGAACAGGTGAAAGAGCACCGCCGCGACGTGCAAGAACACGAAGACCAGAAGCACTTTGCCGAGAATGTGGTGAATGCCGGTGACACGAATCGACGTCGCTTCGCTCACATACTGCGCGAGTGGCCCAGTCGTCGCGATTTCGTCGTTGGTGAAGAGGCCGAGCGTCGCTTGCGTGGCAAGCGTCAGGAGCAGAGCGAGCACCATCCAACCACCCAGTGGGTTGTGGCCGACGACGTAGTCGTGTCCTTTGCCAAACATGCTTTTTGCAAACGCAATCGTTTTGCCGGGGCTCGTGAGAAACGACGTGAAGCGCGCATATTCGCCGCCGACAAAGCCCCAGATCAATCGAAACGTCACTAACGTAAGAATCGCGTATCCGCAGCGCATGTGCCACACAATCGCATTGCCGCCCACTTCGCCAGAAATTACAGCGGTTACGAAGAGCGCGACCAGTGACCAATGAAAGCAGCGGACGAAAATATCCCACACCGGCGCGGAAATAAGAGATGTATCGGGTTTGGTCATCGTGCGAGTTCTAAGTCAAATGCGTCTTTGAGCGTTGTGAGGCCGTCGCGTAGTCGATCGAGTTCGGTGGGGTCCATGCGACCGAATGCGCGCTGCAAGTATTTCAAGTGCGCAGGAAATACTTCCTCAAACATCGCCTGACCGGCGGCCGTCAACGCGATGTGCATGCGTCGCGCGTCCACGGTATCGGCGCGGCGAGTGATCAAACCTCGCGCTTCCATGCGATCGAGCACACCGGTTAGCGTGCCTTTGGTGATGAGCGTGCGTTCGCCGAGCTCCTTGCACGTCATGCCGGGCGTGTTGCCGAGCGTGGCGACGACATCAAACTGCGATTCGGTGAGCCCAAGTTGTTTGATATGCACGCCCGAATAGCGTTCGAACGCCTGAGTGCAGCGCATGAGCTGGCGAAGCGTTGGCATGAATGCAGGAATGTTGGCGGTATAGGGCATGCTCTGTGACGCGTCGCTCATGCAGACCGAAAATGAGGTGACAACGTCGTGTAATTTGTTCGCATTAGAACAAATTATTTGATCTACCGCAAATTCGGTGCGCGGTACGCTTGCGTCGCGCTAGCGGATAATTTTGCTCATGCACTCATTTCCGTCGCTACCGCCGCGCGTCCGGCCGCCTAGACCAGGTCACCGATTTCCCGTCCTCCTAATCGCCGCGCTTCTCGCGTCGCCGGCCCAAGCGGCACTGCCCGATTCGATGGCAAAGGCGCTTCGTGACGCGGGCGTTCCCGAGAACGCGGTCAGTTTGTACGTGCGCGAGGTTGGGAAGACTGCGCCGTTGATTGCGCACCGGCCGAGTGCGGCGATGAACCCGGCCTCGACCATGAAAGTCGTGACCACGCTCGTGGGACTCGACGTCCTGAAGCCAGACTATGCATGGAAGACACAGTTCTTAACAAACGCGCCGATGTCGGGGGACGCGCTGAACGGCTCCTTAGTGATCAAAGGAAGTGGCGACCCAAAATTTGTTCGGGAGCATTTGGATGCCGCCGTTCGAGCGCTTCGTGAGCGCGGTATTCGTGAAATCCGCGGAGACGTCTTGCTCGATCGCACACGCTTTGCGCCAGCGACGCACGACCCCGCGTTGTTTGACGGGCAGCCGCTGCGGCCATACAACGTCGGGCCCGATGCCCTTCTATTCAACTTCAAATCGGTCGGTTTCAAGTTTTCTGTTTTGCCCGATAAGACGGTTTCTGTGACAACCGATGGCCCGTCGCCCGATGGCCTGACGATTAGCAACGCGCTCCGCGCCGGCAGCGGCGCTTGTACGGGAGATTGGCGAAGCAAACTCTCCGCGAGCTTCGAAACTCAAGGCAACCGCGCTAGCGCGTCGTTCACCGGAACTTACGCGCCGGATTGCGGCGAAAAAGATTGGTACGTGAGCCTGTTCGATCACACTGGCTTACTGGCGGGGGCATTCGCGCGGTCATGGCGTGACGCGGGCGGCGCTTGGAGCGGCGTGATGCGCGACGGTGTTGCGCCGAAAAATGCGCGAGCGCTTTATGTGCACAGTTCGGCGTCGCTCGCGTCGATGGTCACTGACATCAATAAGTTCAGCAACAACGTGATGGCGCGGCAGCTGCTGCTCACCATTGACGCCGAGCTCAGCAAGCGTCCGGCGCTCGCGAGGCGCGGCGGCCAAGCGATACGTGAATGGGCCAAACAGCGCGGCTTTGAGTTGCCAGACCTAGTCATCGAAAACGGCTCTGGGCTGTCACGCGCAGAACGAATTTCCGCGCAAAGCATGGCAGCACTGCTCGAATACGGATTGACCGCGCCGTACGCGAGTGACTTTATTTCGTCGTTGCCGCTGGCAGCGACGGATGGCACGCTGTCAAAGCGGTTTGTGAATCAATTGGCCGACGGCCACGCCTACCTAAAAACTGGAACACTCACGGGGGTCAAGGCGCTCGCGGGATACCTACTGCTCCCGGGTGATCGCAAAGTGATCTACGTCGCGTTCGTCAATCATGCAAACGCGGAGAGCGCACAGCGTGCGCTCGATGCCGGCGTTGATTGGGTGTTTCAGTCGCAGCCGAAAGCAGCCGCGCAGTGAAGTAAGCGCCGCGTCTTCAGCGACGCGTTTCCGACGGGCCCGTTACGCGACCTCGCGTTTTTCGCTCAGACGCAGCCAGCCCTTGATGATGCGGTACGCGCCCCAAATCCAGACGACTCCCCACGGAATCCAAGCGACGATTAGCCCGATGCCGATGGTGAGCACGACAAATATCCAGACCAGCGATATCCAAAGTAGCGACCACCAGAAACTGCTGATGAGCCAATCGTAATGGGACCGCAAAAACGTTCCAGATACGTCGTCGCGTTTGATGTAGGCGACGACGAGGCCTGCGACCGCGACTAGACCCGCGGTTAGCAAACCGATGGCATAGAGCGCGTAGGTGACGTGCACGATCTGCGTCGAGGACTCATCAACTGGTTTGGGACTGGTGCCGGAGTTGCTGGTCGTGATCTCGGACATTTCTTTTTCTCCTGAAGGCGTAGATGCGATGCTGCATCGGATGTACGCAATATCGCTATGATTGTTCGCAAATGCAAGTATCGCGGCGCCACATTCCGATGAAACGGACCTAGCGGCGACCAATCGACAAAGCGAACGACAAACGGAGCCCGCCATGACACAACAACTTCCCGACGAGGAACGCCCGAATCGCGTCGTCATCCTCGAAGGTTCGCCTTTGGGCACGCCGATGGCTAAGATGTTTGAGTCATTGGAGGATGCCGAGCCATTTTTGCTGGGACGCATTCGCGCCAATGTGCCTGTCAATTTGCGCGACCGACTGGAGCGCGCGTTGGCCGATCGTATCGTGAGCGAGGACGGCGTTGCCGCAGTGTCTGAAGTTATTGCCGGAAAATTGGCTTTTTTGCGTGCCGTGACCGCCGCCTACGCGCAGCGCATCACGATCGTGCTGCGTCGCTGGGACGAAGACGACGACGCGCGCCGTTGATCGTGCCGTCGCGCGTTTTGCAATGGATGTTGCCCGTCATCGCATCGACGCTAGTCGGCGGTTGCGCGAGCTTTGATCCACACAATCTGATTGGTCGCCACGTTGCGCCGATGGCGCGGACGGACGACGGCGCGTCGCTCACACTTGCGACGCGCAAGGCCGCGATTGATGCGGTGTGGACAACGATCAACGAACGCTACTATCGCGCCGATCTCAACGGCGTCGATTGGGCTGCCGCGCGCGTGCGATGGGAGCCGCAGGCGCTCGCGGCCACCAATGATGACGAGTTTTGGGAACGCCTCGACCTGATGGCGGCTGAGTTGTCAGATGCGCACACGCGCGTTGAATCGCTCAAGCAAGTGACACGCCGCAAGGCGCAACAGTCGTTTTCACTCGGCATCGGACTTCGCGAAATCGATGGAGAGATTCTGGTGCTCTCGGTTCACCCAGAGTCCGACGCGTATTGGGCCGGGGTTCGCGCGGGCATGCGACTGCACAAGATCGGCGATCAGAGCGCTCGCGACCAGTGGACGACGTGGCGCGAATCGGCGCGCAAAACCTCGTCGCCGCAAGCGGCACTGCGCACGCCGGTGCGAAATCTCAACAACGCGGCAATCGCTGCAAGCGAAGGCAACTCGAAGCGAGGCTTAAGCCTAACTTTCTTACGCAACGACGCAACGGAGCTTGTCGCGCAACTCAAGCCTGTCGCGCTCTCGACGAAACCCAGCGTCAGCAAGCGAGTGCTGCCTAACGGCATTGGCTACATCAGACTCACGGCGTTTAGCGAGTCCATCCGGTCCAATTTGTTGGATGCCGTGGCGGCGCTCAGGGACACGCCAGCGCTAATCCTCGATTTGCGTGGCAACGGCGGGGGATCAGCGGCGATGGCTGAAGCACTCGTCGGTAGCCTCATCAAGCAGAAGACGGTGATCGCGCGTGCGGAAACGCGATCAGGCCGGCCGGTGACCGTTGCCTTTGGCGCCATCAAGATCATCGAGTTGGAGCGTAGCGTCGCTGGCCGCGAAGACGCTTACACGGGCAAGGTGGCTGTGCTCATGGATCATGACAGCGCAAGCGCATCCGAAGGCACGGCAGCTGCGCTGCAGAGCATTGGGCGCGCCATCGTGGTCGGCGAGGTCAGTTGCGGGTGTTTGCTCGGCTACTTGGGGTAC
>JAKPSO010000257.1 GCA_029571495.1 Pseudomonadota bacterium | reverse complement strand
GACGTGCGCATCGTCGCGATTTTTGTGGTCGGCACAATTCTCATGCGCTCCGCGGGTTGTGCGCTCAACGACTGGGCAGACCGAAAGTTTGACGGCGAAGTTAAGCGCACCGCGATGCGGCCCGTGGCCTCGGGCGAAGTGAGTGGGCGCGAGGCGCTCATCATCGCTGTGGTGTGCGCGTTGATCGCCGCGTGCTTGCTGATTCCGCTGCATCGCACCGCGCAATTGTGGGCGTTGCCCGCGCTGGCGATCGCCGCGCTCTATCCGTTTACCAAGCGCTGGTTCGCGATCCCGCAAGCGATCTTGGGTCTCGCGTTCAGCATGGGCATTCCGATGGCGTTCGCCGCCGTCCGCAACGAGGACCTCGAGCTTGCGATGATTTTGGTCGCAGCGAATTTCTTCTGGGTGCTCGCGTTCGACACCGAATACGCGATGGTTGATCGCGACGACGATCTGCGCATCGGCATCAAGACCTCGGCGATTTTCTTCGGCAAATATGATGTGGCGGCCGTTGCGATCAGCTACGCCGCGTTCCTCGGCATCATGGTTTGGGTCGGCGTGCTCAATGCATCTGGCGACCTGTACTACGCGGGACTCGCCGTGGCCGCTGCGCTTGCGGCGCACCATGTTTGGCTCATCCGCACACGCGACCGCGACCAGTGCTTCAAAGCCTTCCGCGCCAACAACTGGCTCGGTCTTGCGGTGTTTACGGGTGTGGCGCTCGACCTAGCGCTACGCACCGGTGAGTGGCCGCGCTGGTATCCGGTTTAGGGTTAACAGCTTTGTCGTTCCAGCGACCGTGCGTAGGCGCTTGCAGGCATTTTTTTCGCATAGTTGACATACGCGAAAAATAAGCGTTGGCGGCTGTCTGACGGTCGCTTGCGCTCTAAAGCTGTACCTCAAGATTGTCCAGCAGTCGCGGCGTACCGAGTTTTGCGGCGCCGAGCACGACGAGGTCTCGGTCGTTGTCGTGCGGTGGCATGAGGTCGCTGCGACGGCGCACGGTAACGTAGTCGGGCCGCCAGCCGTGGCGTTCGAGTTCGGTCATCGCTTCGGCTTCGATGATCGGGTAAGCGTGGGTGCCGGTGCGAACGGCGTCGCGCACTTCTTGCAGCACTTTGTACAGCCGCGGCGCTTCTGCCCGCTCGGCGGGCGAGAGGTATTGGTTGCGTGACGAGAGCGCCAGGCCGTCAGCGGCACGGACAGTATCCGCCAGAATAATTTCGACGGGTAGCGCGAGTTGTTGCACCATGGTTTCCAGCACGCGGCACTGTTGATAGTCTTTTTTGCCGAACACGGCCGCGTGCGGTTGCACCATGTTGAAAAGCTTCAACACAACAGTGGCAACGCCGCGAAAATGGCCTGGCCGCACGGCACCTTCGAGGATATTTTCAATTCCTGATGGGTGCACGGTGTAGGTTTGCGGCTGCGGATAGAGTTCCTTTTCGTCGGGCGCAAACACCACGTCGCAGTCGATGCTTTCCAGCTTCGCGCAATCGTCCATGAGCGTACGCGGGTACCGATCAAAGTCTTCGTGCGGGCCGAATTGCAGGCGGTTCACGAAGATGCTCACGACCGTCACAGCGCCGCGCGGGCGCGCTTCGTCGACCAATCGCAGATGTCCCTCGTGCAGATTGCCCATGGTGGGCACGAACACGTTGTTTGGCACGCCGCGCAAATATTTGCGCAGTTCGGCGACGGTGTGAATGAGTTCCATGAGTGTTCCCTGCTGTGTTTTAGGCCAGCGAATGAATCGTGTGCACGAGCTCGCTCGGTTGCGCGATGATGCGCTTTGCGCCGGCGCCGTGCAACTCGTCGTGTGAACCAAAGCCCCAGAGCACGCCCAACGAATGCGCGCCGACATGTTGCGCGGCCTCAACGTCCTTGTCTCGATCACCGATCATCACCGCGTTTTGCGGCGCAACGGCGTAGTGCGCGATCAAATGCGCGAGCAAATCCGTCTTTTTATCGAACCGACCGTCAAGTTCAGGTCCATGCACGCCGTCGAAATAGCGCGTCAGCGAGAAGTGGTCGATGATGCGCTCCGCGAAAACTCTGGGCTTACTCGTGCACAGCGCAATCGTGAAGCCTTGCAAGTGCAGGCGGCGAATCTCTTCTGCGATGCCGTTGTACAGCGCGTTTTCTTGCCAGCCTGTGTGCTCGTAGCGTTCGCGATAGAGATGCAAGGCCTGTTCGACGTCAATGCCCGGAAACTTCTTTGGTAGTGACTCGCGAAACGGCGGTCCGACGAAGGGCATGACCTCGGCGTCCGTGAGCTGCGCGTGGCCTAAGCGCTCCAGCGCATAGTTCAGACAGCGACCGATCCCCTCGAAATTATTTGAGACGGTTCCGTCAAGATCAAAAAACAGCGTAGTGACCGGCACGTAGAATCCTTCTCAACTAACAAGGCGTTTATCTTGCAGAAGTTTATCGAAGCCACACTCGTCGGCCGCACAGACCACACGCCCACGCTGTTTTCGTTGCAGTTCAAGGCGTCGCTTGAAGGTTTCGTCGCGGGCCAATATTGCCGCGTGGGGCTGCACATGAAGACCGACAAAGGCGTCGAAGCGGTGATGCGCCCCTATTCGTTGGTCAATGCGCCCGACGCGTCGCCCAATGAGATCCTGCTCACGCTAGTGACGTCGGAGCGCGGCGGTGTGCTCTCGCCCGCGCTGCATGCGCTAAAGGTGGGCGACGCGCTGCTCGTGGGGCCCCGCACCCACGGTTTTTTCTCGATGCCAGAAGTGCCGGACGCGGAGGTGTTGTGGTGCCTCGCGAC
>JAKPSO010000237.1 GCA_029571495.1 Pseudomonadota bacterium | reverse complement strand
CCCAAAAAGAATTTTGGCGAGCCGGAGGTCGCGGCGGCGACGAGTGCGAGGCGGTGGCTTTCGCGCTTCAAAATCGGCAAACAGTAGTAATGCGGTCGAATGCCGCCGGTGAAAATCGAGGTGCGGTTGTACAGCAGATGTTGCGGCGTGATGGTAGCGGCGACGTTCGCGCCAGCGCTGGCGACGAAGCTCGCGGCTTCGGTCGTCGTGATGTGTTCCACAACAATCTTGAGCGCCGGAAAATCCCGCGCGATTTGCTGCAACGGGCCGGCAACAAAAATCGACTCGCGGTCAAATACGTCGGTCGTCGGGTCGGTCACTTCGCCGTGAATGCAGAGCACGACGCCGAGGCGCTGCATCGCTTCTAGCGCGGGGTAGACTTTGGCCAAACTTGTCACGCCGGAGTCGGAATTGGTCGTCGCGCCAGCGGGGTAATACTTAAACGCCACGACAAACGGGCTGTCGGCGACGCGCGCGACTTCGTCGGCGCTGGTGCGATCCGTTAGGTACAGCGTCATCAGTGGTTCGAAGGCGGCGTCGACCGGTGTCGCGTCCGCGATACGTTGACGATAGAGCGCCGCTGCGGCGACCGTTGCCACCGGCGGCTTCAAGTTAGGCATCACCAACGCCCGACCAAATTGGCGCGCCGTGAATGGCACCACGGCCTTGAGCGAGGCATCGTCGCGCAGGTGAACGTGGAAATCGTCGGGTCGAGTGAGCGTAAGAGACTGTGGTGCGGCGACCATAAATCGAATCCGAGGCGGGAGTGAGCAAACTGGTAGGATTTAACCATGGGCATTGAACCGGCTATCTCCAAAAGCGCTGAGCGCCAGCAGGCGCTTGCGGCGGATGTCGGCCCGGCCATTGTGGCCGACGCGCTTGCCAAAGCTCGACGACTGGTAAGCGAGAGCGGCGGGCGCAATACAGAAGCGCGACGCAATGTGTTGGCCTGCCTTATCGCCGCCAACCGCGCGCTTTCGCATGCTGAGATTGAGGCGCAGCTCGCGGCGACGGATCTGGACCGCGTCACGCTCTATCGCGTTCTTGACTGGCTCGTGGAGCATGCGCTCGCACACCGCGTCGGAACCGTGGGTAGCCATGAACGGGCCATGCGCTTTGCGTTCACCCACCCCGAAAAACCCTCTGCGCACGCCCATTTTCAGTGCACGCAGTGTGGCAGCACGATTTGTTTGGAGGACGTGACGGCGCCTGCACTCAATGTCCCGAGCGGCGTGGAGCTTCAGGGAATTGAACTTTCGGCGTTTGGGCGCTGCGCGGCATGCAAATCCGCCGACATCGGGAAGTGACAATTCCAAAGAACGCCGCCGCAATCGCTATAATCCGGCGCCGCTCACTTTCACTGTGAGCGAGCGGCGCGTTGTCGGGGAACTCTCGGCTACGATACACATTCGACAGGAAGGTTACGGTAGAGTTTTTATGGCAACAACGAGCAAGGCGAAAGCAGCGCCAGCGGCAAAAGCGGCACCGGCAGTGAAGGCTGCACCCGCGACCAAGGCCGCACCGGCAGCGAAGGCTGCGCCCGCCAGCAAACCCGTGACGGCTGCAAAAGTAGCGGCCGTCCCCGCGCCCGCAGTCGCAAAACCCGCGACAGTGCTGTCAATGAACAGCCACAAATCGTACGGCGGGCTCACCGAGCCGGAGATCCTCAAACAGCCCGAATCGGAGTACATGAGCAAGCGCCAGCTTGAGTTCTTCCGCGAAAAGCTGGTGGAGCTTCGAAGCAGCATCTTGCACAACGCGACCGACACCGGCGAGCATTTGCGCGACACCGAAGTTGCCACCGATCCGTCGGACCGCGCTACGCAAGAAGAGGAATACACCCTTGAGCTGCGTACTCGTGACCGCGAGCGCAAGCTGCTGAAGAAAGTCGACAAAGCGCTGCGCATGATTGACGACGGTAGTTTTGGTTGGTGCGAAGAAACCGGCGAGCCGATCGGTTTGGCCCGTTTGATCGCGCGCCCAACGGCGACGTTGTCGATCGAGGCGCAAGAGCGCCGAGAACGCATGCAAAAGCTCTACGGCGATTGATTGATCGCCACGCGCTTTCCCGCGCTCATTGCCGCCGCAATGACCCCGCTTAATGCGAGGATTTGCGTCGTATCGCCATAATGGCAAATACCGTTTTTGATAGCTCACAAAGGACTACCCATGAGTGCCCCATTTTCTCTGCCACCGCTGCCGTACGCTGATAATGCGCTGGAGCCGTTGATCTCTGCGAACACGCTGTCGTTTCATTACGGCAAGCATCACAAAACCTACGTCGACAACCTCAACAAACTCGTCGAAGGCAAAGACCTCGCCGCGTTGTCACTTGAAGACATCATCAAGAAGTCCGCGGGCAACCCGGATATGGCGGGCGTGTTCAACAACGCCGCGCAAATCTGGAACCACACGTTCTACTGGAACAGCCTGAAACCCAACGGCGGTGGTAAACCGACCGGCGCTCTCGCGGCAGCCATCGACAAAGACCTCGGCGGCTACGACAAATTCAAGGCGGATTTCGCTGCTGCAGCGGTGACGCAATTTGGTTCTGGTTGGGCTTGGCTCGTCTCTGACGCGGGTACCCTCAAGATTGTGAAAACAGGAAACGCCGAAGTGCCGCTCACCAAGGGGCAAACGCCGTTGTTGACGATCGACGTGTGGGAACACGCGTACTATCTCGACTACCAAAACTTGCGCGCAAAGTATGTCGAGACGTTGATCGACAAGCTCCTGAACTGGGACTTTGCGAACAAAAACTTCGCTGGCTAGTCTCACGTAGACAGCCACCCACTAAGGCCGGTTTTCCGGCCTTTTTGTTTTCTCGGTAGCACTGAGGACACTTTGACCGCCTTACTCACCGTCCGCAACTTGTCGCACCGCTACAACGCCGATGTGTTGTTGTCGTTTGCGGACGTATTGCTGTCGCGTGGCGCACTGTTGATGGTTCGCGGGCCGTCCGGTAGTGGCAAGTCAACGCTGCTGCACCTGTTGGGTGGCGTATTGCCGATCACGTCCGACGCGGGTTCTGTGCTGTTGGACGGTACTGATGTCGGCTCGCTGACTTCAAAGCAGCGCGACGGGTTGCGCCCGTTCGTGGTTGGGTGGATGCCGCAACGCCACAGCATGATCGGCAGCGTGTCAGTGCTTGACAACGTACTTCTTCCAGTCGCATTAGCGCGCAGGGTGACTGGCGCAGACCGCATGCGAGCATCTGAACTGCTGCGCGCGCTGGAGATTGAGTCATTGGCTGAGCGCCGTCCGGCGGACATCTCGGTCGGCCAGTTGGCGCGGGTGAACCTTGCGCGGGCGCTCGCTGCGCAACCGAAATTGTTGCTCGCTGATGAGCCCAGCGCTGCTTTGGACGACGCCAGCGTCAATGCTGTTGCGAGCGTTATCGCCGTCTATGTTTCGGAGGGGGGCAGCGCCATTGTCGCGAGTCACGATGGGCGGTTGCGCGACAGCCTGCTACGGATGCTCGGCGACCGGTTTTCCGAGCGGAGCGTGGCGCCATGAACATCGTCGCTCGACTCATTGGAAATTTCGTGCGCGAGCGTCCCTGGCAGTTCGCGTTGGCCATCACCTTGTGCGCGTTGGGACTCGCCAGCGCGGTCGGCATCGTCTGGCTGCAATCGGTGTTACAGAGCCACGCCAGGCGGCAAGCCGAGGGCATCGATATTGTTGTCGGCGCGAAGGGCTCGGCGCTGCAAAACGTCTTAACGGCCGTCTACTACCTCGACGTACCCAACGGAAATATTCGACTGGCCGATGTCGACAAGCTACGCGCGCATCCGATGGTCGCGAAGGTAATTCCGCTGGCCATGGGGGATTCGGTGGCGGGGGCGCGCATCGTCGGCGCGGGCAATGAGTTCGTCGATTTTTATGGTGCTGCGGTCGCGTCAGGCGCGGTGCCTAGCGCACCGATGGAGGCGGTCGTTGGCGCATCGGTCGCACAGCGAGCGAAGCTCAAAGTGGGTGATCAGTTCATAGGGGCGCACGGCATGGGCGAGGGCGCGGAGGGGCACGAAACCTATCCTTACATCGTCGCTGGCGTGCTCAAACCTACGGGTCGCGTGATCGATCAGCTGGTCGTCACACCGATGCAAAGCGTTTGGCTCGTTCATGAGGGGCACACGGGAAGCACCGAGCCAGAAGCCACTTTCGCCTTGGTGCAGGTGCGTGGCCCAGTGGCGATGGCGACGCTGCCTCGATTCATCAACTCAATCAACGGCCTGCAGGCCGCTGTTCCGGCGATGGAGTCTGCGCGGCTCCTGACGAGTTTCGACTGGGTCGCTGTGGTGGTCAAGACCTTCGCCGGAATCCTGATTTTTGCGGCGATGGCGTCGCTGCTGGGTGCACTCATGCAAGCTTTGGCGCGGCGAGAGCCCGAAATCGCGCTGATCCGCGCGATGGGCGCGAGCCGCTTCCGTGTCGCGAGTTTGGTGTTCGGTGAAGCGCTGCTTTTGGTAGTCGTGGCCGCGGTTATCGCCGCTGGACTCCTCGCGGTCGCTGCGTGGGCG
>JAKPSO010000230.1 GCA_029571495.1 Pseudomonadota bacterium | reverse complement strand
TTTTTACGCTGGGTCGAATCGCTTGACCGGTTCGCTCACTTCGCTTGCGGGGCCGACATCGTTGCGTCACTACCGCGTTGAAAGCAACCAACTCACGGGCGGATTGCCATCGCTCGCGGCGCTCAGCGCGCTCGAAGTGTTCGCCGTGAGTGGCAATCAAATTTCGGGTGCCGTGGTGCCGGTGCCCGCATCAAACGCGCTCGTTGCGGACATGTCCTCGCTATGTCCGAATCAGCTCACCGTCTCGACCGACGCCGCGTGGGATGCAGCCACTCCTGGCGCGCTCTGGAGCACGGGTTGCACGGCGGCGTTGCCGCAGCAGACGCTCGCGTTTGGCCCGGTGCCAACGCTCGTCATCGGTGGCAGCGGCACCGTTTCCGTTACGTCCAACCCGTCTCCGGGCTCCGTTGCGCCGATTCTTTACCTTAGCCTCACGCCGAGCGTTTGCAGCGTCAACAGCACCACGGGCCTTGCCACGGTGCTCGCCAACGTGCCGATGGGCAGCATTTGCACTATTGCTGCGAACAAAGCTGGAGACGCCACGATCAACAGCGCACTGCAAGTCGCGCAAGCGATCAAAATTTCCGGCATCTGCCGTCTTGACGTGAACGACGACGGAGTGCGGACGCCCGCCGTGGACGGCGTGATCATCGCGCGCTACCTCGCCGGACAGCGCGGCGACGCGCTCGTTGCGGGACTCACGCCGCTCACCGGAAATCGCACGACCGGCGCTGCGGTCGATGCGTTCCTCGCCGCGCAAGACTTTGATGTGCGTGGCATTAGCCCGTCAAACCCACAGCTCGCGCGCGACGGCCTCACGATTCTTCGCTTCGTTCAGGGCGTGACTGCTCCAAGCTTGGTCGGCGGAACGGACATCGGTACCCCAGCCGCCGCCGCGATTTACGCGCGCCTGCAAAGTTGGTGTGCGCCGATTTAGCCGCGCGTAACGGCGCAGTTGCGTAACTGCGCATCCGTCGCGCGGGAGCGGGCTCGCCCGCGATGGCTCGGATAACAGGCCAATCGCGGGCAAGCCCGCTCCCACATTGTTTCGAGACGACGCTTTAGCTTGTTATGCGTGGTAGCGCGTTGCCTGTCGCAGGCCGCATGTGCCCAATGCACGGGCACGGGATTTTGACGCTAGATCATAGACGCAGATTCCGCTGATTTAACGCAGATGTCCGCAGATTTTTTAATTGTGGCCGCACGTAGCGTTGCAAAAAAATCTGCGCAAATCAACTGACCAATCAGCTGAATCCGCGTCAAAAATTTCCGCGTTCACCACCGCGAATCTGTGGCAAAAAATAACGTCCGACTAACGTGCGTTCGGTCGATTGAATCGCTTCGACCTGAACGCGCGTCTCGTTAGTTCTTCTACGGCGTCACCGTCAACGTAACCGGCACCGCTGCGACTGGCGTTGCGGGCGCGTTGCTGCCGATGCAGATATTGCCGCGATAGGTTGCCGCGGGCAGCGAGCCCGCGTTGATAAACGTTGACAGGCGTTGGTTCGCGAGCGTCAGAACGGTTCCCGACGTGGGGAAAGTCGGACC
>JAKPSO010000216.1 GCA_029571495.1 Pseudomonadota bacterium | reverse complement strand
TCCTGATCACCGACGGCGTGATTCCGTCGAACGAAGGCCGCGGCTACGTGCTGCGCCGAATCATTCGTCGTGCGTTGCGCCACGGCTACAAACTCGGCCAAACGAAACCGTTCTTCCACAAACTCGTCGCTGACCTCGACGTGCAAATGGGCGACGCCTACCCCGAACTGCGCGCCGCGAAAGATCGAGTGGCGGAGACGCTGCACTCTGAGGAAATTCGCTTCGGAGAAACGCTGGTGCATGGCATGGCGATTCTCGAAAAAGATATGTTGCGCGTTGCCGCTGAACTTCTAGCGGCAAAACACGCAGTTAGCGGATTGATGCCTCATCCAGTTAGTAGTACGCATGACGTTCAGCACTTCGTAGGTGAGCGAGACATCGACGGTCGGGTTGATATCGTAGTGTCGTCGAAGTTAAAAGCAACGGAAACTCTCGCTCGACTAGGAGGCCGAGACGTTGGGCAACGAATGATCCTGCTGAATCTTGTGCCTCCGAATTGGGTAGATCATCTGAAGGAGCAATGGGAGTTCTTACAGACATCGGGAACCGTCAAGTTACCAGCGCACTTTATCTTGGAATTTTGGGATCGACTCGACGGCGGTGTGTTGCCTGGTGCCACGGCGTTTTTGCTCTACGACACCTTCGGTTTCCCGTTGGATTTGACGGCGGACGTCTGCCGCGAGCGTGGCGTCACCGTTGACGAAGCAGGGTTCGATGCCGCGATGGAAAAGCAGCGCACCACGGCGCGCGCAGCGGGCAAATTCAAAGCGGTAGACGCGCTCTCCTACAGCGGCGAGAAGACCGTGTTCCACGGCTACGACACGCTGACCCACACCGGTAAAGTTGTGGCGCTCTACAAAGGCGGCACGCCGGTGCAAGTGCTCGACGCGGGTGACGACGGCGTTGTCGTGCTCGATCACACGCCGTTCTACGCCGAAAGCGGTGGCCAAGTCGGCGACCGCGGCGTGATCACCGTCGGCGGTGCGACGTTCACTGTCGAAGACACACTCAAGGTCATTCCCGACGTGTTCGGCCATCACGGCACGCTCACGGGCGGCGCTTTGAAGGTCGGCGACAGCGTCAACGCGCAGGTCGACACCGAAGCACGCGCACGCACGATTCGCAATCACTCGGTCACGCACTTGATGCACAAGGCATTGCGGGAAGTGCTCGGCTCACATGTCGCACAAAAAGGCTCGCTCGTCGACGCGGAGAAAACACGTTTCGACTTCGCGCACAACGCGCCGATGACCGACGCGCAAATCCGCGAAGTGGAAGCGAAAGTAAACGCAGAAATCGTGACCAACACGGCGACGCACGCGGAAGTCATGGGCATCGAAAAAGCCAAGACCAGCGGCGCAACGATGCTCTTCGGCGAGAAGTACGGCGACGAAGTGCGCGTGCTCGAAATCGGCAGCAGCAAAGAATTTTGCGGCGGCACACACGTTGCGCGCACCGGCGACATCGGCTTCTTCAAGATCATCGCCGAGAGCGGTGTTGCAGCAGGCGTACGACGCGTTGAAGCGGTGACGGGTTTGAACGCAATGGCCTTCGTGCAAGCGCTCGACGCACGCATGAGCGAAGTCGCGGGCGCGCTGCGCATTCCGGCAAGCGAAATCACCACCAAGCTCGCCCAAATTCAAGACCACGTCAAAGCGCTAGAAAAAGAACTCAGCGCACTCAAGAGCAAACTCGCAGCAGCAGCGGGTGGCGATCTTGTGAGCAAAGCCGTCGTGAAAGATGGCGTGAAGTTTTTGTCCGCAGAAATCGAAGGCGCAGACGCGAAAGCGCTGCGCGAAATGGTCGATCAGCTCAAAAACAAATTGGGTTCCGGCGTGGTCCTGTTCGGCTCAAAATCACCGGATGGAAAAGTCGCGCTGTGCGCAGGAGTCACCGCAGATTTAGTAGGCAAATTCAAAGCCGGCGACATCGTAGGCAAAGCCGCAGCAATCGTGGGCGGCAAAGGCGGCGGACGTCCAGATATGGCGATGGCCGGTGGGGTGGATGGGGCGAAGTTGGGTGAGGCGTTGGCGAGTTTGGTGGGATAGCCGTTCGTCAACGGATTGCACAAATGGGAGCAATCACAGCAACTCAGCTGAAGCTGCAAGACGCAGCCACGCAAATGCGCTTGGCCGTGGCCCATCACGGAACAGACGTTGTTTTTCGCTCCTGCATAAATTCGTATTTGTCGACATCTCGAAGCGTCACGATGGTCATGGAAAAGGAAAGCAAAGACTTCCATCCTGACTTGCTCGCTTGGTACAAAGATCAGTCCGGAGCCATGGGGGCGGCGCCGTTCTTTCAGTTTTTCAATTCGCAGCGAGTGCTAAGCATTCATCAGGGAGTGGTGGAGCCTCGAAAACGCGAATGGCCCGTTGAGAACTTTCGTGTGTTATCGGGTCGGCTTACAGCAACTGGAGAGCTGACGAGTTCGTGGGAGATTCTTTCCGAAGAGTCTCCCGCCGATGCGGGGGACGTTGTGACGGTTATGCCCGACGGGCGAATGGTTGCTTGGATATTCGAGGATTTTTCGTCTGTATGGCCACATCACTCCGGCAAC
>JAKPSO010000206.1 GCA_029571495.1 Pseudomonadota bacterium | reverse complement strand
ATTTCGACGTTCAGCTCGCCGCGCACGTAGGCGTCCCAAATTTCGTGGCCGTAGTCGGTGACCAGTAGTTCCGGCGCGAAGCGACCGAAGAAGTTTTTGAGGTTTTGCACGTCGCGCAGCAGCATGCGTTTGGCGTGGTTGTTGCCCGCGGCGTCCACCGCTTGCGGCAGATCGATGATGACGGGACCATCAGCGGCGAGCAAGATATTGAACTCGGACAAATCGCCATGCACCACCCCCGCGCTGAGCATGCGCACGACTTCCTTGATAAGAGTCGCGTGATGCGACAGCGCATCGTCGGGTGAAAACACGACGTCATTCAAGCGCGGCGCGGCGTCGCCATGTTCATCCGCGACGAGCTCCATCAAGAGCACGCCGTCGCAAAAGTTGTACGGCTTGGGCACGCGAACGCCCGCGCCCGCGAGGCGATACAGCGCATCAACCTCGGCGCTCTGCCACGCCGCCTCCGTCTCTTTGCGTCCGAAGCGGCTGCCTTTTGCCATCGCGCGGGCGTCGCGCGTGTTTTTCACCTTGCGGTTCTCGGTATAGTCAACGGCTTGGCGAAAGCTGCGGTTGGTCGCCTCTTTGTAAACCTTGGCGCAGCGCGTTTCGCCGCCGCAGCGCACGACGAACACCATAGCTTCTTTGCCGCTCATGAGTTGGCGCACGACGGTGTCGATCAAACCTTCGTCGATCAGGGATTGCAGTCTCTTGGGGGGCTTCATCGACGCATTGTCCGCTACCGCGCACAATATGCCGACGCTGCGCTTAACAACTTTCTCACTACATCGACTGCTAGACGGCGCTTTCAACTACAAGAGACTCAATGTCGACATTCGCCAAAAATCCCAACAAACGACCGCCCAATGGCCGTCTGCGCTGAAAAGTCATATAAATTTCAATCCCTTGCTTGAATCAGGGGAACTGGCCCCTAGATAACGCGTAGTTCCAGGCCAAATCCATCGTGCTTCAGCAGCGCTCCACTTGGCGCGCTAGCGCACAGTCTTCGGCTCTGCTCCTCGGCACTATCGATTTGGGCGTGTTCTGCGCGCGCCAGCACTGGATTCCGACCTTGTTTAAGTTCGCTTTTAAGAAAAATATGGCTACGCCCGACGACACCCCGAACACCGATCTGAACGCCGATCCGCACGCTGACCCGCAAGGCGCGGACAGCGCCGCGCCCGCGAGCTTGGACGAACAATTCGCCGCCGCCCAGAACGAAATCGCCGAGCTGAAAACCCAGCTCAAAGACCAGCAGCTGCGCTCGCTTGCCGAAATGGACAACCTGCGCAAACGAAACGCCGCCGAGGTGCAATCCGCGCGTGAATTCGCGGCGAAGGATTTCGCGTTTTCGCTGTTGTCGGTGAAGGACACGCTGGAAATGGTGCTCAAGGACGACAAGAGCACGACCGATCAGATCAAGATGGGCGTCGACATGACGCTCAAAAACCTCGCCAACGCTTTCGAGCGGGCCAAGGTGAAAGAGGTCAAAGCCGAGAAGGCAAAGTTCGATCCGAATCTGCATCAGGCGATGACGCAAATCGAATCGACGACCGACGCGCCGGGCACCGTGCTGCAAGTGTTTCAGAAGGGCTACACGATCGCTGAGCGCGTGTTGCGCCCCGCGATGGTAGCTGTAGCGAAGGCACCGGAAGCGCCTGCCGCAGCGGTTGACGCCGCGCAAAATTCGAACGATTCGAGCGCGCCACCCATTGAACCCAAAGCCTAGCCCCCAAACTCATTAGTCATCGTAGAGCGGCGAGTTACGTTGATAGCGCCGCGTCAACAAAAAAATAAAGGAATCGAATCATGAGCAAGATCATCGGTATTGACCTCGGCACCACCAACTC
>JAKPSO010000200.1 GCA_029571495.1 Pseudomonadota bacterium | reverse complement strand
ACGCAAGATAGAGCAAATAGGCGCCACCGATGGCCTTGAGCGCAAGTTGCAGTGCCGGCACTGCCGCAAATATCTGTTGCACGCCGAACACTGCCACCGCGACCCACAAAAACGTTCCCGTCGTGATCCCAAGCGCGACGCAGAGCGCCGCCCTACGCGACGACGAGGCGGCGGTGTGCGTCAACAACAACAAATTCGGACCAGGAATGATGAGAGCGGCCAGATACAGTGCCGCGAGCGTGATGAGCGTGGAAGCCATTGCAACGAAAAAAAGCAGTCTGAACGCAATTGTCTACGCTCGGCCACCTTCTTCACTCGAAAAAATCCATCTGGCTCGTCTGGGCAACAGAATTTCGTTGCACAATATTGGCCGTAGCCATGGTCCGCCACGGACTCGGGGCTACACGCGTCGAGTGACGTTGTCGTGAAAACGAGCGCTAAAACGTCCTTTTGGCTGTGGACAGAGCGTCACGGATACGTATCGTCTGCCACTCCAACAAAACAAGCCACATAGCGGGCATAGGGGTTCCATATCGTGCAAGCCACACCTCCCACCGTTCTCGTGCAACGCGCTGCTGCGGGCGACGCCGACGCGATGCGTTCGCTCTTCTCTAGCCTCTACCCTGACATCAAACGCCTCGCCCGCGGCAAGCTTGCGCAGGCTGGCGGCATCACAGGTCTCAATGCGACGGCCCTAGTGCATGAAGGCTTCATGCGTATGGCTGAGCGCGAAGGGCTGCAGGGACAAACACGACTGCAATTTTTTGCCTACGTGGGCAAAGTGCTTCGCTCTATCGTGATTGATTTCGTGCGCGAGCGCGATGCTGAGAAGCGCGGCGGCGGCATGACGCTGCTCACGATGTCGCACGCTGACGGCACGCTCGCGCCGTGGATGGACGTCACCGACATGGTCGCACTTGATCAAGCGCTCGATCAGTTGCAGCAACTCGACGTGCGCCTCTACCAAGTCATCGAACTGCATGTGTTCTCCGGGCTTTCGCTGCAAGAAGTGGCGGACGAGCTGGGCGTCACGCTGCGCACCGTCAACCGCGACTTGCTGAAGGCGCGCGCGCTGTTGTCACGTACGTTGGGCGCAGAATCGACGCCACCCGCGGCTTGACGCAGACTCGGACGCACGATGCCGGAACCGATCAAACTCAATCAGCTGTCTGCTGCGCTTTGGCGGCGCGTCTCCGACTTATTTGATGAGGTTCTGGAACTCGACGAATCACAGCGCATCGATTTCATTCGCAAACTCTGGGCCACAGAACCAGAAGCCGCGAGCGAACTCGTCGCGATGCTGGTCGCGGCGGCCAACGTGGACAAGACCGTTCCGATCGCGCAGCAGCCCTTTGGCGCGGCGCTCGGCGAGGCGCTGAAGGAGCAAAACACCGGCTACCAAGCGGGCCAAAAATTCGGCGCGTGGACGCTCGAATCCCGCCTCGGTAAAGGCGGCATGGGCGAGGTATGGCGCGCACGACGTAGCGACGGCCTGTATAAGGCGGCGGTTGCCGTGAAGCTCTTGCGCACAGATCTTTCGCGCGACACCTTGAGCCGCCGCTTCGCGCGTGAACGCATCGTACTTGCACGGTTGAACCACCCCAACATAGCGCGTCTGCTCGATGCCGGCGTCGAGCACGACCAAGCTTTCATTGTGCTCGAACTCGTCGACGGCATGCCGCTCCTTGACTATGTGAGCGCGCATGCGAAAACGCTCGATCAGCGATTGAATCTGGTGCGCGAAGTGGCGCTCGCGGTTGAACATGCGCATCATCAGCTCGTCTTGCATCGTGACTTGAAGCCCTCGAACATTCTCGTGACAGCGGAAGGTCAAGTGAAGCTTTTGGACTTTGGCATCGCTGGCGTTCTCGACAACGACGCCGACGCGCCGATGACCAAGCTCACGCAGCTCACGGGTCGCGGCCTCACGCTTGAGTACGCCTCGCCGGAGCAAATTACCGGCGAACCGACGATGCCCGCGAGCGACGTTTATTCGCTCGGTGTACTGCTATTTCATCTCTGCACCGGTAACCGCCCATTCGCGACCAGCAGCACGCGCGCTGCGCTCGAATACGCCGTCGTCCACACCGATCCGCCGCTTGCGTCAGAGAGCCTAGAGCTGGCAAAGCAGGCACAGGGAATCGTCGACAGCATCGCGCCGCCGCCAGACGCCAAGCGTCTGCAAGGTGACCTTGACGCCATCATTCGCCACGCGATGCGACTTAATCCCGCCGAGCGCTACCCGACCGCCGCGCGCCTTGCTGCGGACCTCGATGCCTGGATGTCGAACCGGCCGATTTCGTTACACGCAGGTGAGCGTAGCTACGTGGCGAAGCTGTGGCTCAGGCGGCACTGGCGGGTCGTGGCGATTGCAAGCGTTGCCACGGTCGCTGTGGTCACCGCGCTCGCGGTGAGCTTGTGGCAACGTAGCAACGCAATCGAGGTCGCGGAGGCAGCTGTCAAACGCTCTGCGAGCTTGGTCGCGCGATTGCCGTCTATTGCCGACGCGAATTCTGAACCGGCACTCACCGTTAGGCTGCACCACGCCCAGTTGCTGCGCGCGACGGGCCGACCCTCGGAATCGCTGAAAGAACTTGACCAAATCGCGCCGGCGATCAGCAACGTGCACGGCGCGACAAGCAGCAACACGAAGGCATTGTTGCTTGCACGCGCAGCAGCCTTACGCGACCTAGGTCGTACGGATGAGGCCGAAAAAAACGCCGCACAAGCGGCGGCGATTTCTGATCGGCGTTAGTTCGTTTCCTCGTGGGAGCGGCGGGCGCCGCGAACGACGTTGATTCGCGGCGCCCGCTGCTCCCACATGAACCGATCGGTACCGTTACGCCGACAACCCTGCAAACACCGACGCGGTGATAGCGTCCACATTGCCGACACCGTCCACGCGAACGTATTTCGGCGCGCCAGGGCGGCCCGACTTAGACCAGTCCGTGTAGTAGCCGAGCAGCACTTCGGTTTGATCGTGATAAACCTTGAGCCGGGTTTTCACGGTTTCTTCGCGGTCATCGTCGCGCTGAATGAGATCCTCACCCGTCACGTCGTCTTTGCCAGCGACTTTCGGGGGGTTAAATTGCACGTGGTAAGTCCGGCCCGAGGGCTGATGCACCCGGCGACCGCTCATGCGCGAGACGATGACTTCGTCCGGCACCGCGATCTCAAGGGCGAAGTCAATCGCAACGCCTGCATCCTTCATGGCTTCTGCCTGCGGAATGGTGCGTGGGAAGCCGTCAAACAGGTATCCGTTCTTGCAGTCCGGCTGCGTCAGACGCTCTTTCACCAAACCAATAATGATTTCGTCGCTCACGAGTGCGCCGGAATCCATCACTTTTTTCGCGGCGAGCCCCATCGCGGTGCCCGCTTTGACCGCAGCGCGCAGCATGTCGCCCGTGGAAATCTGCGGAATACCGTATTTCTCGCAAATGAACTTCGCCTGTGTGCCTTTGCCCGCCCCCGGGGCACCAAGAAGAATGAGTCGCATGTGATCGCTTTGAGTGGTGAATAGGAATTTTGCTGCTACGTACGATTATCGCTTGCGCCGTCTTGCGCTGCGCTTACGTGGTGCATTCGTGGGGTACTGGTGACTCAGAGTGCGGAACATTGAGCAACAGCTTTCCAGCTCAATCGACCGACCAGCAGTCTATCGACACACTTTTTCCCAAAACTCGAGAATCGTTATTTTTGTCCACAAAGCGCCGCCAATCGGTCGATAGCGCTATAAAGCTGTTGACGCAATTCTGCGATGGATCACCGCGCGGTACGCCGACGGCAGCAGCGCCAAAACGAGCATTGCCGCGTAGCTGGCGGGCAATTGTGGTGCTTCATCGTGGCTGTTCAGCGCCCCGAACGGCCGCCCTCCGTGCGCGTGGTGATCGCTGTGACGCTGCAAGTTAATCAGCAGCGCATTGGTCAGCCACCCCGAGTAATCCCACGAATGCTCATAGCGCACCGGCTCAGGCTTGCCATCGGCACCGACCTTGCGCACAAGCCCGTAATGCTCGATGTAATTGACCATCTCCAGCTCGACGATCGCCACAAACCCAGCGAGAACGAAGATAACCACGCCCGCCGCACCCAGCCAGAGCGCCACGGCACAAGCAAATGCAAGCGAAAGCAATGACCAATGCAGCACCTCGTTGCGCAAAGTCGCTGCTGCGCCGGAAACTCCGCTGCGCGCAAGACGTTCGGCTTCAATGCGCCAACCATGTGAAAACGTACCCAGGATGGAACGTGGCACAAACGCGTACACGCTCTCGCCGCAACGAGCGCTCGCCGGATCGTCAGCCGTCGCG
>JAKPSO010000190.1 GCA_029571495.1 Pseudomonadota bacterium | reverse complement strand
CGTCGCCGAGCGCATCGGCTACGACAAACCGGCGCCGAAGGGCGTGTTTCGCGGGCTCGCGCAGACGATGGGCTTTGGCTCGTACGTCGCGGCGTGCGCTGAAGTGTCGGTGAGTCGCGAAGGCGAATTGAAAATTCACCGTATCGTCGCAGCGACCAACTGCGGCAACGTGGTCAATCCGCAGCAGGTCGAAGCGCAAGTTGAAGGCTCGTTCGTCTACGGTTTGTCTGCGGCGCTCTACCAAGAATGCACCGTGAAAAATGGTCGCATCGAGCAAACCAATTTCACGGATTACCCGTCGCTCAAGATGGCCGACATGCCGAAGGTTGAAACGGTACTCGTGCCATCGGGCGACTTCTGGGGTGGTGTGGGTGAGCCGACCATTGCAGTGGCCGCACCGGCCGTGCTCAATGCGATCTTCGCTGCTACCGGTAAGCGAATTCGTGATCTGCCGCTAAAGAACCATAGTTTGAAGGCGTAACGTTTAGCGCAGCCAAACGTGTCGCGAAAGTTCACGTCCGACGTCTCGTCTGTAGGCGACGCAACGAGCCCCCCTGTAGGCGACGACTTGGCGTCGCTTCACGGCGGCGAGCCCGGCCAAGTCCGCGCCTACAAAAGCAAACCTGCATTGCGCTGCGCTGTAGGCGACGACTTGGCGTCGCTTCATGGTGACGAGCGCGGCCGAGTCCGCGCCTACAAAGGCAAACCTGCAACGCGCGACCCTGTAGGCGACGACTTGGCGTCGCTTGGCGGTGGCCCGCGCGACCAAGTCCGCGCCTACCGAGGCGCATCGTGGTTACAGCGATCGGGCGCTATCACGTTCGCGATGTGTAGCGCTGTGGCCAGCGCCCAAACGAGCTCCTACGACGTGACCAGCGACAACATCGCTCGCCCGCTCACCGCGCAACCCGGCAACCCGAATCGCGGTTATGAGATCGCTTCGAATCGGCAAATCGGCATGTGCGTGCTCTGCCATCAAATCCCGAACTCATCCGACAAATTTCAGGGCGACATCGCGACTTCGCTCGCGGGTGCTGGCGCGCGCTGGAGCGTGTCGCAGTTGCGCCTGCGCATCGTCGATTCGCGACGTTTGAACGCTGACTCGGTGATGCCCAGCTACCACCGCACGGAGGGGTTGAGTCGCGTCGGCGCGGCGTGGCGCGACAAGCCGATTCTCGATGCGCAGCAAGTTGAAGACGTCGTCGCATGGTTGGCTACGCTCAAATGAAGCGCCGCGATTTTCTTGCGAGCAGCGCCGCGGTGGCCGCGACGGCGCTCGTGCGCCCGGTCAACGCGGCCACGCAAAGCGACGTGTTGAAGCCGCTCGTCGCACGATACGCGGCGGGCGCAATGGTGCGCGAAGGTCGCGTGAAGCTCGACATTTCTGCGCTCGTGGAGAACGGCAACAGCGTGCCGATTGAAGTCACGGTCGAGAGCCCGATGACGCGCGAACAGCACGTTGTCGGTATCGCGATTTTCAACGAGAAAAATCCGCAAAACGACGTTGCGGTGTTCACGTTGTCACCGCTCGCGAGTCGAGCGCGCGTCGCTACACGCATTCGCCTTGCGGGTTCGCAGCAGGTGGTGGCCGTTGCGAAAATGAACGACGGAAGTTGTTGGACGCACACGGTCGATGTGCTCGTCACCACCACATCGTGCATTGAGGAATAACGCAGTGACCGCGCGCACGCTCATCACCGTTCCCAAAGGCGCAAAGCGCGGCGACATCGTCGAGATTCGCGCCCTGGTGCAGCATCCGATGGAAACGGGATATCGCCGCTCTAGCGAAGGCGCCATGCTTGCGCGCGACTTGATTCGTACGTTCTCGTGTCGCTTTGTGAGCGCGGCGTCAGCGAGCACCGACGCCGCGGGAGAACTCGTGTTCGCTGCCACGTTGCACGCCGCCATCGCCGCGAACCCTTATCTCTCGTTCAACCTGCGCGCGGACGCGAGTGGCTCGCTCGTGTTCGAGTGGCTCGGCGACAACGGATTTGCGCATCGCGAAACGGTTGCGTTGTTGGTGGCGTGAACGACTCTGTGAACAGACTTGTGGGAGCGGGCTTGCCCGCGATTGCCACCGTGAAATCGCGGGCAAGCCCGCTCCCACAAAGCGCTCTACGTGCAGGTGTTGCAACGTTATTCGCCATCGTCGCCGCGTCGGCGCACGCCGCCGACGCACGCAAATCCACCTTTGACAGCATGCAACCCGCCACGCAAGCTCTGCAAAAAGACGACACACAAAATCCCGCGATGCTGTGGGTGCAAGACGGTGTGGCGCAGTGGTCGAAGCGTGACGCTGACGCGCAAAAGTCCTGCGCCGATTGCCACGGTGACATCGCGAAAATGCGCGGCGTTGCGACGCGCTACCCGCAATATTCAGCGGCACGGAAACGTGTCGTAAATCTCAGTCAGCAGATCAATCAATGCCGCACCGCGCGGCAACGTGCGAGCCCCTGGTCGCCGGAAAACGCGACGCTGTTAGGACTCGAAACCGCCATCGCAATGCAGAGCCGCGGCATGCCCATCACGCCGCCTGTCGCGCAACCGCAGCTGGCCGAAGCGCAAAGTCGCGGCGAAGCGCTGTTCAAACAACGCATCGGACAGACCGACCTCAGTTGCCGCGACTGTCACGATGGTCTAGCCGGGAAGCGCCTCGGCGGCAGCACGATCCCGCAAGGCCACGCGACGGGCTATCCGATTTATCGCCTTGAATGGCAAAGCGTCGGCAGCCTTCAACGCCGCATTCGTGGCTGCATGACCGCAGTGCGAGCGGAGCCCTACGCCTACGGTGCGAGCGAACTCTTGGACCTTGAGGCGTACCTAGCGAAGCGCGCAGCGGGCATGCCG
>JAKPSO010000187.1 GCA_029571495.1 Pseudomonadota bacterium | reverse complement strand
GCGGCGCGCGGTTTGTGGATTGAGCTTATGTGCGTGGCTCACGAGTCCGACGAGTACGGCACTTTGTCGATCAACGGCAAGCCAATGACAGAACAACAGATTGCGCGGGCAGTTGGTGAAGCGCCTAGCGTAATCGCCAAGTTACTCGCTGAACTGGAGTCGTCCGGCGTGTTTTCTCGCGACGACAACGGAAGCATCTATAGCCGTCGCATGATTAAAGATGAGCACTTGCGAAACATCCGCGCAGATGCAGGAAGGTTGGGCGGCAATCCCAATTTGCTTAACCAAAAGGTTAACCAAATGGTTAAGCAAAAGGTTAACCATGCGTCCAAGCAAAGTCCAACCCCTTCATCTTCATCTTCATCTTCGGAGATAACCCCTAAGCCCCTTTTCGATTTGTTTGGCAGGTTTTGGAAAGCCTACCCGAACAAAGCCGGGAGAAAGAGCGCGTTGAAAGCATGGGAGAAGCTATCTCTCATTGAAAACGATCCCCGCATAGCTGAAATCCGTGCTGGCCTCACCGCTGCAATCGCTTCCCGTGAGTGGAAAAAAGACAACGGTGAATTCATTCCACACGCCGCAACGTGGCTCAATGGTGAACGTTGGCGAGACGAGTATCACCCTGCAAACGTTATCCCGATTGGCGGCATGGAAGCTCCGCAAATTGCGTCGAAAGTAGCCCTATGAAAATGCGTGAATACTCAATCCACGAGCTCGACATGGATGTTGGAAAACTCTACGTCGAAGGGGTGAAAAAAGGTCTACCGCTTCCGTGGGTTGGAATGCGCAATTTGTTCAGTATTTGCCCTGAGCAATTTACCCTCGTTACAGGCGTTCCGGGTAGCGGTAAATCTGAATGGTTGGACGCGCTGATTATTGAGTTGCTGCGATCAAACCCGCGCGCACGAGTGGCTTACTACTCGCCTGAAAATCGGCCGTATTCGCTTCATGTTGCGAAACTCTTGGCTAAGTACGTGGGCAAGCCTTTCCATGATGGCCCTACGCCGCGCATGACGGAACGCGAAGCCGCAGACGCTACACGGTGGCTTGTAAAGCATGTTTCGTTTATCGAAGATGGCGACGTTTCACAGTCAATTTTCAACATCCTGAACGGTGACAAATTCCCCGTGAAGGATGTTTTCTGGTGGCAGCAAGGCCATGCGCGGTTCAACAATTCGTTTGACTCGCCCTTCTTCCTCGTCATTGACCCGTGGAACTTTCTTGAAAAACCGAAGCAACGAGACGAGACGGAAGCCGACTATTTGAGCTCGGCGCTGGGTGCTGTAGATAAGTTCGTACACGACACGGGGGCGCACGTTTTTATCGTGGCTCACCCGAAGGTCATCAACCGCGAAAAAGACGGTACACGACCTATTCCGACCCCTTACGACGTGAGCGGCGGTGCTCATTGGTTCAACAAGTGCGACAACATCATTTGTGTCCATCGCGTTGACAAAACAAACCCGGCGCTCGGCGTCGAAATTCACGTACAGAAAGTGCGTTTCTCACACATCGGAGAGGTAGGCGTATGCAAATTGGACTACGACAAAACGACGGGGCGCTATCGCGACAGGTTGGAGGTCGCCCGCAACCCCTACGAAGTGCCGCAGGAAATGAACTCCGTCTTTTGATTCGTGACGTGTGCATGCGGAATTCACCTGATGACTGGCAGCGCGAGACGGAAGCGGCGATCAAGGATGTCGGCGCGACGATCAAGAGCGGTGAATTCACGGTTGACGAATGGATAAAGGCGCTGAGTTGACATGCACCCACAAACCAACCGATCTGAAGTGTGTTACCTGCTGCGCCCAATTGCTCGCAAACGTGCTAAACGGACAACACAAGCGAGCGCATCAATAGGGAATCTTGGAAGTCATCAAACGACAAAAAGGCGCGCCACTACGCGAGGCGGTGCTCAATGAATTGCGCGAGTTGCGACTACTCGGCGCTGGCCGAAAAACCGATTGAGAAGGGCGTAACGATGTTGGAATTGACTTGCTATCGGCGTAACGCTGACGGCTACCTGAAACCCGCTAAGGCGGTCTGTAGCCAATTCATGCGGCATCACGGCGATAAGGATGGCGAGTAATGGGTGAGCTTCTATTCGTGCTCGCAA
>JAKPSO010000155.1 GCA_029571495.1 Pseudomonadota bacterium | reverse complement strand
TCTACGTCTCTCGCGCCGCCGACACGCTGACCCCTGCGATGATCGACAACATCGTCAATCAATCACGAAAGAACAACCCGGACGCCGGCATCACAGGTCTACTCTGCCATTCCGGGAACGTCTTCATGCAAGTTCTTGAGGGTGGCCGCACCGCGGTAAACGCCACGTACGCGCGAATCTTGCGCGATGCAAGGCACAGCGACGTGCAATTGTTGCTGTATGAAGAAATCACTGAGCGACGTTTCGCCGGCTGGACCATGGGCCGCGCGAACTTAGAGAAGATCAACATTTCGGTTCTGCTCAAGTACTCCGAGAAACCGGAGCTTGACCCGTACGCGGTGTCGGGCAAAGCGTCAATGGCGCTGCTTGATGAACTAATGGCGACAGCGAGCATTGCTTCTTGCGGGAGTTGAAGCCGACCGCGGGTGTCACTACGCCTACTTCTTCTAGAAAGCCAACATAAAAAAGCCCGGGCGAACCGGGCTTTTTTACTTGCGACTGCCCACATTCGACCGCGGGCGAGAGTGAAACTAAGCAGCGTCCCGCTTGTCGTCCTCGACGATCTCTGTACCTTGGCGACGACGATTGCGAAGCGCGTAGATGCCCCACAGCGCAGCTGACAGCGACGTACCAGCAAAGCCGAGCGCCGACAGCGTCGGGATTTGTACGGCTACGACGGGTTGTGGCGGCGTCACCGTACCGGCTGGCAGATCGAAAATTGTGCCGACCAAACTCAAGCAGTCGCTCGCGCCACCCGTGGCATTGAAAACCAAGGTGTTCGGCCCTGGGACGAGATAGCTTGTCACCGGGCTCGAAAAATGGTCCCACAATCCACCATTGGTCACGGTGCTGCTCGGCGCCGTGGGCACTGTGTTTCCATCAAAGCTTGGTGTCGCGAACGCAACGCTGTTGATCGTCGCCGTACGCGGGCCATCGGCAAAATTCTGCCCGTCAGCAACGATTAGATTCAGGTTTGCAGCCCCGGATGTGTAGTTGATACCAGAGAGCGTCGCCTGCCAGCCCGCTGGGTCAAATGCATTGGCGATATTCGAGTCGTTGCCCCAGAAGACGGCGATGTCACGGTTGTTGGTGCTGTTGCCGTCGTTAAAGAAAACGAGCAACGAGGCACCATTCGGATCGAACGTGGTACCGGTGCGCATATTGCTCAGGCTGTACGTGCCGTTGCCGGTAACAACGGAGGTAACGTCTGCCTGAAACGCTTGCGAGGAAGCTTGGCTCCAGCAGTTGTTATCACTGAGGCCAATGTTGGTGCCGGCGAAATTGGTCGCGCCGATGGTGGCAGAGCGAGAGATTGCCGTCGCGGAGTCCGAGACGCCGTGCCAAACAAGAATGGCACGCGTCACGGTGCCCGTCACGCCCGTCACAGTGATGCTGCCGTTGCCCGTGCCTCGCAAACCACCGATTCCAAACATAGCGAAGTCAGTCGTGCCAACCACAGGCCCGGCTGTCAAAGTATTCGCCAAAGTCGGAAACGCCATCGCTGCCGCGACAGCCAACGCAATGGTCTTTCTCAGCGCGCCACCTCGTTTGCTCGTACAAGTCGTCATATCAATTCCCTTCTCTTTCTGTGTTGTGAACGATTTTTCGTGTCGAAATACGAGTAAATTTGTCGCCCGCTGCGATACACGCTTCTGTCGTCAGCGCATTCTCTCGCACTTACCGCGCCTTGCGTGTCATTGTTGATGGCTGCGGGGTTACACCGGCTAATTCTTCTTGCCTTCGGCTTTCATCGCCTCAAGCTTCCCCAGGTCAATTTTGTTGACCAGCGCTTTGACGTCGTTCATGTCGACGCCGTTAGCGTTGACCTCGACCATGAATCGATTGCCGACGACCACGTTGAGGACGCCGTGTTTGCTCGATTTATCCCATTTCTCGTGAATCTTGCGGCCGTTGGCGGTCGAAGTTTTCTCGTAACCGTCGTTGGTTTCCTTGTCGATTTCGACGTTCATCCACATGTTGGCCAACGCAAACGGGCCGGCAAGCGAGCCGGGATCAGTCACCTCGAAACGCACCGTTTTGTTTCCGTCGGCCGTGCGGAAGGATGTTTTTGCTTCCGACACCGCGATGCCGAAAGCATTGTTCTTTTCGCCGGAACTTTCGCCTTTTTCGAACCCGGCCAATTCCTGCGGCAACGCCTCCTTGAGTTTGCGGAAGTCAACTGGCTCGTAACTCCCCGCGCCAGCCGCTCCCGCTGCGCCGGAGGCCGCACCACCGAGTGAGCCTAAGACCTTCATGGCTTCGCCCATCGCTGCGCCCACATCACCTTTGTTGGCTGCAGCCTCAGCGCGCTTGCCAGCGGCTTCCATATCTTTGGCGGCGGCTTCAAGTTTTTTCATCGCCTCTTCACGAGCGACCTGCTCGGGGCTTGGGCCGCAGCCGGTGAGGGCGGCGGAACAAACAACGAACGCAAAGAGCACGGCGGTGGGCATTAATTTCATAGAGAGTTCTCCTGTGTGACAACAAAGACGGAATGGGAGAAAAATGTACGCCAAACGACGCGCGCGTGGCTTCTCGGAGATAGTCGCTATTCGCGGCACCGCTTCTCGATCGAATCCAGACGGTCAGCGTGCTCTTGGTTCGCTCGCTCGGACGCTGGCGGCGGCGCAAAGACGCGACTATCAAGTCCAGCCAGGAGCTGGTCCGCGAACTGTCGCGCCCATTGCCGTTGTGCTGGAGTTGCGTCCGCCTCGCGCAACGCGACGGCGTCTGCGGGCGAGCCACCGCCAGACGTCGAAGCTGGCGTACCGGGGAACAGCTCGCTGCGCTTGCGCAGCAAATTTTCGCGAACGTACGCATACGCTAGCGCCCGTGCGGCGTCCTTCGGCAACACGCGAAGCACGGCGAGGTCGGCCCCAAACGCACCCATTCCAGCATAGCCACGGTGTGCCATAAGCAGGGCGAATTCGTTGCCGCTCTGCGCCAACGCCTCGATGAACGGACCTGCGTACGCCTTGTACGCGACAAACGCATCCACGCTGTCGCCTATGTCGCTAGGGTCAAACATCGGCATTGAATGAAATTGCTGCATCGCAGGCACAAAACCTTGCAGTGCTGATTGCAATAAGTATTTCCAAGGCTTCTCATCCGGATTTGGCCTGTAGCCACTACATTGCTCTGCGATCAGGGCAAGCGTCCGCTTCGCTCCAGCAATTTGCAGCTCCAATCGCATCATTTCCTCGCCAGTCTCGCCTTGAAGCCTCAGTTGCTCAAGACGCGCTTCGCGCTTGCTCAGCTCCTTAGAGCCCATTTCCGGCCAAAACGTGCACTTCGAGACTTTTGCTGCAAGTACGCATGCTGCGCGCGCGTTACCGGCGTCAGCGAGCAACTTTAGGTTCTGCGCACCGACGTCAGTAAGCGGCTGGCCGAACGGCGGCAATGCCGCCAAATCCGAAGTGCTGCGCTCACGATATTGTGTGATTGCGTGCACGTACATCGGTGCCACGTCGGCTGCAGACAAGCCATTGCTGGATTTGGGTTGCGGCGGGGTGGGCGCCCCCTTTAGCGCCGTCGGTCGGGACAAATGAGCTTGCGCGGCCACCTCCTCAACGCGGCTCTTCGCGAGCCACCACCGGCCCAAGACCACGATGGCACCAAAGGCAAGCAACACGAACAGTAGCCACCCCACACGGACGAGCAAACGCTTCATCGTCGCCGACTATTCCAACGAGTTAGGAATCCGATCACCCAAGCAAACGGCACGGCTTTACGCCGTACCGCCGACGGTAAGCCCCTCAATGCGCAACGTCGGCTGGCCGATGCCTACAGGCACGCTTTGGCCTTC
>JAKPSO010000129.1 GCA_029571495.1 Pseudomonadota bacterium | reverse complement strand
GTCGACACCTGTATCGAGAACCGCAACGCGAACGCCCGCGCCTTTCGTGAAGGTGTGTGCTTGAGTCAGGTGGATGGCGTTAGGGGCCCATTGGGCGGTGTAGTTTGAGGCGGAGCCGACAATCCACGATTGATTTCGGCGTGCCTCTGGACTCTGGTTGGTGTAATTGGGCTCCGCGAGCAGCACGTCAGAATTACTCGTCAATTGGTTGACGACGTTGCCTACGTTTGTGTTTAGCGGAAGCTTCAACCGATAAATTGGACGCGTTCCAAACTGTGTGGTCTGCACCACATTGAACTGCGTGACGATTGGCCCCAGCGCCGCTGGCGTCCGCAGCTTTACTAGCACTTCGTCAGGTTTCGTGTCCGCCGCCAAGGTGAATGGTGCCGCAATCAGCAGCAAACCAGTGATCGACGTCTGTAGCGCAGCGAACAGTCGCACCCCACAGTATTTGAATAGAAAGCGCATAAGGGTCATTCGCGGAAAATGGACGGAGCTACCCAACAGAGTAAGCTGAAGCTAGAAAAATACATGCTGCGGAAACTCTCACGTATTGTTCAACGTAATGCCCGCGCCTCGGGGAAGCTCAGCGCAATTCAGACTCCGTTCGCCCTGAGCGCAGCGACGGGTGTGAATTTCCAATCCAAGGGCCAAACGCGTCGACAAGCTCAGGGCGAACGGCTGATCGTGTATCGCTTGGCTGCGCTCCGAAGCGGCTCGATTCTAGTTCTAATTAGAACCAAATGCCCGCCAACCGGCTACCACCCGCCATATAGCGTAAACGCCGCCCAGTGAAACGGATGCGGATGTGTTTTCATCACAGCCACCTGGGCCGCGCGCAACGCAGCATTCGGCGCATCTCCACTGCGAAGCACTGAATAAAACGTAGCCATAAATTGCCGAGTCACCGCATCGTCCACTGGCCAAAGGCTCGCGACCACGCGAGACGCGCCCGCAACAAGAAATGCGCGCACTAACCCGATCATCTCGTCGCCTCGACTGTACTCCGACACGCCCGTTTCACATGCACTGAGCACCACTACGCCCTGCGGCAATCGTAGCGTCTCAGCGTCATGCACAGTGAACGGGCCGTCAGCTAATTGAAGTGCGGAAAACATCGGATTGTCCGAGCGAAATTCGGCGTGACAGGCAAGATGCAGCACGTCCGCGCTAGCCCCCATTTTTCGCAGCGAAGCCGCGTCGGCGTTTGAACCGTCGAGGATGCGAGCATCTTCAAACAACGCTGCAACAAACGCAACCTCGGCTGCGGCATGGGCGAGTCTCGACGCCTCCCCCAACACGAGTGCGCGGCGAATTGGCGTAGGCAGGCGGGCAAGGCCAAAAAGCGCGACGCGAGCACTCGCTACCATCGCAACATTCACGCGTTGCGCAAGATACACCTCGCCGTCGTACAACGCCGCAAATGGCAACGACCCCAATTGCTCGTGCGGTACGACAAGCACCCGCGAGCATTCCGCTAGCTGATCGCTTAACGGTGCCCATATCAAATCATGCACTCGCGTCATCGCTTTCTTTGCTCGCTTGTTGAGCAACGGCAGGTGTTGATCCGTGACACCAGCACCGCTACGACAAGTTTCGATCTGAAAGCGGGCAGCCGTGATGGCACTCAACACGTCGGGCCAGTCAGCCATGCGACGGTGTAACGAAATGCTCTGACTCG
>JAKPSO010000100.1 GCA_029571495.1 Pseudomonadota bacterium | reverse complement strand
CAAGAAGATCGTCTGTTGACCACGATCGAACGTCTCAAAGAACGCATCGAAGCCGACGATCAAGACGCGCCGAGCTTGCCAGAAAATCTCTCGCAACTCATCTCCACCTTGAAGCGCGAAATGCGCGGCGCGTCTGAAGGCGGTACACCGGAATACATGCGCTGGATTAAAGCCTCGCTCGGCTCCACGCTCAAGCTCATCGACGTCAAAGACGTGTTGTTTTTCAACTCCGATGAGAAGTACACGCGCGTCGTCACCGCGACCGATGAAGCCCTCATTCGCAAGCCGCTGCGCGAATTGCTAGACGAACTCGACCCCAATATCTTTTGGCAAATTCATCGCGGAACGATCGTAAACGTGAACGCCATCGCAGGCGTAACGCGCGATTTCCGCGGTGACGCCACGGTGAAAGTAAAGGATCACAAAGAGCAACTCAAAGTGAGTCGGCCGTTCTCGCATTTGTTCAAGCAGATGTAACGTGACATGACGTTCACTCATCCGTTGCTCAACGCAATCTTTGCTGCGTTGCTTGGGATATTGCTGGTGCTCAGATGGGTTTGGGACAACCCGCGAGAGCACACATGGTTAATAACGATTGTCGCAACGCTTTGCGCGATACTGGGGTACGCGTATGGGGAGCCGTTTCTCCGGTTCCTGCTGCCTCGGGGCGTGTGGTGAATTTCCGTAGTTTGTAACCACGGTCGGGCACAAGCTCATTGCGACACAAACGGATACCGACAAACGAGGATTTGGCGCCAACGTCGGCCCTGTCTCGCCGTTCGCCCTGAGCCTATCGAACGGTTTGCATTGAAGAGGACGCTCTCCTCCGTTCGCCCTGAGCTTGTCGAAGGGTCTGATGGAATGAGGTGATTTGTTTGCCACGGCTTTGTTTCGCCTTTCGGCGAGTTACTTTTTGGCATTGCCCAAAAAGTAACCAAAAAGGCTAGCCCCGGGACCCCGCTTGTTCCCTGTGGTGCTCGCAACGGGCGGGACCAAAACAAATCGCCCGATGGCGCGCTAACCGCGCGCAGTGGGCTCATGGTTTTGGTCTACGACCGCCCGTTGCTCCGCTCCTCGGCGCGGGCTAACGGGGCGCTTCGAACTAGAGCTTGATCGCTTCGCGATTAGGGTACGGGAAGCCGGATGCAAGCGTCCGGTCTACTCAACTGCGCGCTGGGTTTTGCGGTGCCCCGTACGGCTCTTGACCAGCTTACTGATACGCTTGCCTCGAGCGCATCCGATACTTGAACTTCTACTCCTCAGATGGATACTTCACTCTTTGATCGCTTTGAGGCAGCTTCCGCGAGTGGTGATAAGCGATTGGCAACGAAACTCATTAACGAATTCGTTGATAGCTTTTCTTCGCATGATGAGCGGGAACAGTGGACTCGTCAAAACCTGACGAACCAAACCACGAGACGGCATGAACTGTTCGAGCGCGTTATTTTCCCGTGTTACTGCAGGGATATGAACGTGCGGACCCGTGGTGCATCAGTTGGCTTGAGGCTCGCATGCAGAACTTGTACTCAGCCAAATATCTGTGGGCTAAGATCGGTTACAAATCAGCGCATACCCTCTCGGAGGAATTGCTCAGTGCTTTGCCAAACGATTCTGACGCGAAGCGGCGCGTGCTGTGTCATCTAATTAGTTGGTTTCGCCATTGCGAGCACGAATGGCCCGCAGGCATACTTTACGGCATGAGTGGAGCTACGCCTGCGCAATGCGGGGAGATCGTCGCAAGCGTCGATAGGGCAAGGACGCTGGACGAACAACACGAGTACGCCGATTTTCTAGCCGCGTTTGTAAGCAAGGTCGACTCATACGCAGAGCGTCTTAAAACAGGCGCGCAACACAAATAGTGCCGGAGCCCGGATGCTCGCATCCGGGTCCCGGTAACCCAATCGCGAAGCGATCATTTGTTGACGTTAACGCCCCGTTAGCCCGCGCCGACGAGCGGAGCAACGGGCGGTCGTAGACCAAAACCATGAGCCCACTGCGCGCGGTTAGCGCGCCATCGGGCGATTTGTTTTGGTCCCGCCTGTTGCGAGCACCGCAGGAAACAAGCGGGGTGCCGGGGCTAGCCTCTTTGCCTACTTTCTGGGCAATGCCAGAAAGTAGGTCGCCGAAAGGCGAAACAAAGCCGTAGCAAACAAATCACCTCATTCGATCAAACCCTTCGACAAGCTCAGGGCGAACGGCAGGTTGCGCTTCATTCAACCAAACCCTTCAAAAAGCTCAGGGCGAACGGGGAAGTTGCGCTTCCTTCCATCTAGCCCTTCGACGAGCTCAGGGCGAACGGACAGGTCGCGCTTCGCGGGCCTACGCGCTGGATCCCCGCTTCGCGAGGATGACGGAGGAGAGCAGGTCTAGGTTCGGACTACTTGAGGCCCTTAAACCGCACGCGTTTAGGCCGCGCTGCCTCTTCACCCAATCGTTTGATCTTGTCGGCTTCGTATTCGTGGAAGTTGCCGTTGAAGAACGTCCATTGGCTGTCGCCTTCGCACGCAAGGATGTGCGTACAAATTTTGTCTAGGAACCAGCGGTCATGGCTGATGACTAGCGCGGTGCCGGCGAACTCTAGCAACGCGTCTTCGAGCGCGCGCAGGGTTTCAACGTCGAGATCGTTGGACGGTTCGTCGAGCAACAACACATTGCCGCCCTTGAGGAGCGTCTTCGCTAAGTGCAAGCGACCGCGTTCACCACCGGAAAGATTGCCGACCAACTTCTGCTGGTCTGCGCCTTTGAAGTTGAAGCGGCCGATATAGGCGCGGCTTTGCATTTCGAACTTGCCTACCGTGAGAATGTCTGCGCCGCCGGAGACGTCTTCCCACACGTTCTTGGTGTTGTCCAAGCTTTCGCGCGATTGATCGACGAAGGCCATTTGTACGGTGTGCCCGATAACGACTTCGCCTTTGTCGGGCTTCTCAACGCCCTGGATCATTTTGAAGATTGTCGACTTACCCGCGCCGTTCGGGCCGATGATGCCGACGATGGCGCCTGGCGGAATCGCGAACGACAAGTCTTCGATGAGCACGCGATCACCGAAGCTCTTGCTGACGTTTTTGAATTCGATGACCTGATTGCCCAAACGCTCGGCGACCGGGATAAAAATCTCGTTGGTTTCGTTACGCGTTTGGTATTCGTGGCTCGACAATTCTTCGAATCGTGCGAGGCGCGCCTTACTCTTGGCCTGACGGCCTTTCGGATTTTGGCGCACCCACTCGAGCTCTTTCTTCAACGCTTTTTGGCGCGCCGATTCGCTCGATTCTTCCTTCTTCAGGCGGTCGCCTTTTTGTTCAAGCCACGCGCTGTAGTTGCCTTTGTACGGAATGCCATGTCCGCGATCAAGTTCGAGAATCCACTCAGCGGCGTTGTCCAAAAAGTAGCGATCGTGGGTCACCGCGACCACGGTGCCGGAGTAACGCTGCAAGAACTGTTCAAGCCACTCCACGCTCTCGGCGTCCAAGTGGTTAGTCGGTTCGTCGAGGAGCAGCATGTCCGGCTTCGAGAGCAGCAAACGGCACAGGGCCTCGCGACGCTTTTCACCACCCGAGAGCAGCGCCACTTTAGCGTCCCACGGCGGCAGGCGCAGCGCGTCGGCTGCCACTTCGAGCTGGGCGTCTGTGTTGTGACCATCGCCGGAAGCGATGATCGCTTCGAGTTCGGCTTGCTCTTTGGCGAGGGCGTCAAAGTCCGCGTTCTCGTCACCATATGCGGCGTACACCTCGTCCAACCGCGCTTGCGCGGCCTTCACGCCGCCCAGACCTTCTTCGACCACCTCACGCACGGTCTTGTCGCCGTCGACGAGCGGCTCCTGTGGCAAGTAGCCGACCTTCGTGCCGGGGTTCGGGCGAGCTTCACCCGTGAAGTCTTTGTCGACACCGGCCATGATTTTGAGCACGGTTGATTTGCCCGCGCCATTGAGGCCCAAGAGGCCGATTTTCGCGCCGGGGAAGAACGAGAGCGAGATGTCTTTGATGATCTGGCGTTTCGGCGGAACAATTTTGCTCACGCCGTTCATGGTGTAGATGTATTGCATAGAAAAGGCTTGCGATCAGCTCGCGTGACGAGCGGTAAGAATGTAATTTTGAGTATGAGTGCACCGAGATCTTTTCGGGCATGACAATGCACCAGGGGACTGACTAGGCTTGTGCATGCCTGACCGCGACGTGGCGGCGAAAAGACCGGAAAACTGGCGCTTTGTGCGCATTATCTCAGGCCCGTGGACTCGGCCGTGACCTGAACGCTTCCGCTGGCTAGCCGTGTCGTGATTTCGGCGGCAGGCATCGGGCGCTCAAATAGGAAGCCTTGGCCATAGCGCACGCCGTCCTCCCGGAGAAATTCGGCCTGCGGCTCTTTTTCGATGCCTTCCGCGATGATTTCGATGCCGAGGCTGCGTGCGAGCGTTGTCAACGCGCGCACGATGGCCGTGTCGGTGCGTCGCGTCGGCAGCCCTTCGATGAAGCTGCGATCAATTTTGACGACGTCGACGTGCAGGCGCTTGATGTACGCGAGCGACGAATAGCCGGCGCCTAAGTCATCCAGCACGACGCGCACGTTCGCAGTTCGAAACGCGTTCAGCGTTTGCACGGCGATGTCGTCTGCGTCGACCAACACGCTTTCGGTGACCTCGATGTAGAGGCGACGCGGCGGCACGGAATGAAGTTCGAGCTGTCGCAGCACAAACGCTACAAATTCCGGGTCGCGAAGCTGATGCACCGAGACATTGATCGACAAACGCATTGGAACGTCGAATCGCGCCGACCACTCACCCACTTGCGCTACCGCTTGCTGCGCGATGTCGCGGCCAAGACGCCCTATCACGCGCTGCTCTTCTGCCGTCGCGATGAAATCACCCGGCATCAGCAGGCCGCGCGTGGGATGTTGCCATCGCGCGAGTGCTTCGACGCCTTGCCAGCCGCCGGTTAGTAGATTCACGATCGGCTGGTAGACCGCGAACAGCTCCTTGCGTTGCGAGGCGAAGCGCAGATCGGTCGCCACGGAAAGTTGGTGGCGGACGCGCTCCGCCATCTGCGGCGCGAATCGCTCGACGCTGCTCACGCCGCGCGCTTTGGCCGTGAACATTGCAAGATCAGCGTGGGCGAGGAGCTTGTGAAACGTCCCCGCATCGTCTGGAAACACTGCAAAACCAATGCTCACGCCAACGTCGAAGCTCATTCCGCGCGCCGGAACGGGGTCGACAAATTCGCGTAGCAAATGTTGCGCAGCGTCGGCGGCGTCCGCAGCGTCAACGATTGGAATCAGCAGTGCGAACTCATCACCGCCTAGGCGCGCGAGCGTGTGCTCGGGGCGCACCGCGCGACGCAGGCGATCGGCGACGTGACGCAGCACTGCGTCACCCACGGTGTGACCATGCGCGTCGTTGACGAGCTTGAAGCGGTTCAGGTCGAGAAACAACATCGCGAAACGTTGCCCGCTGCCGCGCGCATCGAGTAGTCTTGCCTCGCAGATATGCTCGAAATGTGCGCGATTGTTGAGCCCCGTGAGCGCGTCGGTTTGCGCCAACTCGACGAGTCGACGCCGCGCTACGGTGGATTCGGTGACGTCGCGCCAATTCAGCACAATGCCCCCGACGGCGGGGTCGTCCGAGCAGTCTTTGCCCAGGGACGCGAGATACCGATAGGTGCCGTCCGCGTGCAAATGGCGAGCGATGCTCTCACGACCACTGTTGGTCTTTTGCGTGACGTTACGCAACTCCGCTCGGTGTTCCGCTCTGTCGTCCTCATGCATCGAATCGAACACGCTTTGGCCAACGAACGCCTCAGGTGGCACGCCGAAAAGCGCTTCGACGCCGGGGCTCGCGTAGAGCACTACGCCTTCGTCAGTCATGATCACGGTTGCCAGTTGCGCGCGCTCGGTGAGGGCGCGAAACCTTCGCTCGCTCTCAGCCACCACGCGCTCGTTTGCCATGCGTTCGGTGATGTCTTCGACGGTTCCTTCGAGATACAACACTTCGCCGTTATCGTCGTAGACGACGTGCGCGTTTTCCGAAACCCACATCGGTTCACGCGTGTTGCGACGAAACGCGGCGGAGACGAAATTGATCACGCGACCCTCTGCGAGCATGAGCGCGACGAACTCATCTCGACGTTTGGGATCGGCGTAGAGGCGTTCCCGCCGCACGTTGGCCCCTTGGAGGAGTTCTTCCTCCGTCGCGTAACCGTGCATGCGCACAAGCGCGGCGTTCGCTCGCAGAATTCGACCGTCCACCGAGGTGCGATATGCGCCTACGGGCAGGAGGTCGAACATGCTGTCGATCGAAGGGGCGTTTGACATTGAGCGGGTTAGGATGTTCGTCGGGACCGAGCGCGACGTGGCACGCGCAGATGCGCTACGATGAAACATCATAGTCCACTTCGTTTCCCTCGACCACTCATGTCCAACCGCCGTTTTGCGTATCGCCTCGTCAACGTCTTTGTAGAGTCTGACTCATCCACCTTCGGCGGCAACCCGCTGTGTGTCTTTGAGAACGCGCACGGCATGAGTGACGCCGAGATGCAGTCGCT